>NZ_SSDM01000337.1:0-20737 GCF_004794375.1 Microbacterium sp. K35
ATCGTGGAGCAGGGCACGGCCTCGTCGATGAGCGGCAGACCGCGGGCCAGGCGCTGCTCCTCCGGCGTCGCGATCTCACCGTAGCGCGGGCGCTGATCTGTCATGCCGCCATGCTAACGCGCGTGTCTCCGACCGGCTCCCAGCCGAAGACCTCCGGAGACGGTGGCGGCCCCGGAGAAGTGGGGACTCCTCGGGGGCCGCGGGAGAGGAGCACTGGGGACGCTCCTCATCCAGGTCGGTCGCCGGCGCTGGGGACGCCTCTGGCGATCGGCAGCGCTCTGTATCGCGCTGCTCCTTCCATGGTAGGAACCCGCGGCCGGAAGAACCAGGGGTCGGAATTCAGATAGTGAACTCGTCGCCCTGCCCGCTGCCGAGCGCGTCGGCCCCGAGCTGCAGCGACAGGTTGCGGGCGGAGCGCTGCAGGCGGGAGACGAGCCGGCGATCCACCACCGCCTGGTCCGCCGGCAGCGAGATCGCGAGCGAGGCCGTCACCCCGGGGGCGATCACCGGCACCGCCACGCACGTCGCGCCGATCGCGTACTCCTCCTGGTCGACAGCCCAGCCCGGCGACTGCTCCAGCTGGGTGAGCAGTGTCCGCCGGTCGCTGATGGTCCGCGGGGTGAGCTCCTCCAGGCGGTGACGCGACAGGTAGTCGCGACGCTCCTCGTCGGGCAGCTCGGCCAGGATCTGCTTGCCGAGGGCCGTGGCATGCGCGCTGGAGTGCAGCCCGACCCACAGCTCGACCCGGGGGTTGCGTTCCGCGTCGACGATGTCCACGAGATGCAGCTCGCCGTCCGCGAAGCGCGAGAGATAGGCCGTCGCGCCGAGGTCCTCGGTGACCGCCCGGAGCGCCGCGCGCACACGGGCCAGGAATACGCCGCGCGAGTCGCCCTGCTGCTGGAACGCCGGAAACCGGGTGCCGAGCACGAGGCCGTCGGGCTCCGCGCTCAGGTAGCCCTCGTGCACGAGCGTACGCACCAGGTTGTACGTGGTGCCGGGAGTGAGACCCGTGATCGCGGCGAGCATCTTGGGCGGCAGCGGTCGCGGGGAGTTCGCGACGATGTCGACGAGGCGGAGCGCGCGCTGCACCGACCCGATGAGGGTCGGCTCCGCCTCCGCCGCGCTCAACGCTACGCGCCTCCTCCGGCGGAGGCACGGCCTCCGAGGGCGCGGGCGTCGCGCTGGCCGGACGGGTCCTGACGCAGCTCCTTCGGCAGGGAGAACATCAGGTCCTCCTCCGCGGTGCGCACCTCCTCGACGTCGCGGTACCCCGCGTGGCCAATCGCGTCGAGCACCTCGCGCACCAGCACCTCCGGCACCGAGGCGCCGCTGGTGACACCGACGGTCTCGACGCCGTCGAGCCACTCCTGCTGGATCTCCTCGGCGTAGTCGACCCGGTACGCCGCCTTCGCCCCGTACTCGAGCGCGACCTCGACCAGGCGCACACTGTTGGAGGAGTTCGCCGATCCGACCACGATCACCAGATCCGCGCCCGCCGCGACCTTCTTGATCGCGACCTGACGGTTCTGGGTGGCGTAGCAGATGTCGTCGGACGGCGGGTTGTGCAGCTCGGGGAAGCGGGTGCGCAGACGATTGACGGTCTCCATCGTCTCGTCGACCGAGAGCGTCGTCTGCGACAGCCACACCACCTTCGACGGGTCCTTCACCTGGACGGTGTCGGCCTCCTCGGGAGAGTTGACGACCGTGACGTGGTCGGGGGCCTCGCCCGCGGTGCCCTCGACCTCCTCGTGTCCGTCGTGCCCGATCAGGAGGATCTCGAAGTCGTCGCGCGCGAACCGCACCGCCTCACGGTGCACCTTCGTCACGAGCGGGCAGGTCGCGTCGATCGCGTGCAGTCCCCGGTCGGACGCGGCGTTCACCACGGCGGGAGAGACCCCGTGCGCGCTGAAGACGACGTGGGCTCCCTCGGGCACCTCGTCGACCTCCTCGACGAAGATCGCCCCCTTCGCCTCGAGCTCGGTGACGACGTGGATGTTGTGCACGATCTGCTTGCGCACATAAACCGGGGCGCCGTAGCGCTCGAGGGCCTTCTCCACCGCCACCACAGCGCGATCCACGCCGGCACAGTATCCGCGCGGCGCGGCGAGCAGCACGCGCTTGCGTCCTGGCACCGGGTTATCCTGAAGCCGCCCTGCCGCCGCACGCACGCGAGGAAGGCGGGGGACGGGAAGATGCACGGCTGTCGAGGTCACACCGGAATTCTATCGCCGTACAGCTGTGCGAGGCCGGGGAGAGCCCGGGCGGGAACGGGAGCAGATGACAGTCTTCGAAGCGACGACCGGACCGGGTGAGACCCCGCCCGCCGACGCCGTCGCCCCGCGTGACTCCACCGCACAGGCGCCCACCTCCGTCGCCCGGCTCAACGCCACCATCCGCGACTTCGTCGCCCGCTGGAACACGGTGTGGGTCGAGGGCGAAATCACGTCGTGGAACGTGCGCGCCGGGAACGTGTTCGCCCGGCTGAAGGACACGCGCTCCGACGCGCAGATCTCGATCCGGATCTGGTCGAGCGTGCGCGGGCGCATCCCTGCCGATCTCGGCGTCGGCGACCACGTGGTCGCGGCGGTCAAGGCGGACTACTTCGTGAAGTCGGGCGACTTCAGCTTCGCGGTCTCGGCCATGAAGCACGTCGGCCTCGGCGATCAGCTCGAGCGCCTGGAGAAGCTGCGCGTGCAGCTGCGGCAGGAGGGGCTCTTCGACGCCGGCCGAAAGCTGCGCCTCCCCTTCCTCCCGCACGTGATCGGACTCATCACGGGCGAGCGCTCCGACGCCGAGAAGGACGTGCACCGCAACGCCGAGCTGCGGTGGCCGCAGGTGCGCTTCCGCACCGAGTACGCGGCCGTCCAGGGCGACCGCTGCGTGCCCGACACCCTGGCCGCACTCGCCCGGCTCGACGCCGACCCCGACGTGGACGTGATCATCATCGCCCGCGGCGGCGGCGACCCCCAGACGCTCCTGGGCTTCAGCGACGAGCGGCTGGTGCGCGCGGTCGCGGCCGCGCGCACCCCGGTCGTCAGCGCCATCGGGCACGAGAACGACCATCCGCTCCTCGACGACGTTGCCGACCTCCGTGCCTCCACCCCGACGGACGCCGCCAAGCGCGTGGTGCCCGACGTGGGCGAGCAGCGCGCGCTGATCGCCCAGCTCCGGTCGCGCGCGACCACGCGGGTCACGCAGCGCCTCACCCACGACATCGCTCAGCTCGAGCAGCTGCGGTCGCGACCGGTCCTGCGCTCGCCCGATCCGATCATCGACACCCGCGCGCAGGAGTCCTGGCTGCTGGTGTCGCGCGGACGCGATGCCGTGCAGCGTCAGCTCGACGACGCCGGCCGTCGCACCAGCGAGCTGCGGGCGTCGCTGCGTGCCCTCTCCCCCGCCGCGACCCTCGCCCGCGGCTATGCGATCGCGCACCTCGACGGGGGCGTGATCCTGCGGGATGCAGCGGACGCCCCGGCCGGTAGCGCCCTGACGATCACGGTCGACCGCGGGTCGGTCGCCGCGCGCTCGGAGGGCGAGATCGCGGAAGGCGCCTGAACCGGGCGCGTCCGTGCCACGACGTAGGATGGAGGAGTGAGCGCGCTGAACGACACCCCTGTGGACACGCTGTCGTTCGAGGCCGCCCGGGACGAGCTCGTCCGCGTGGTCGCCGAGCTGGAGCAGGGCGCTCCGACCCTCGAGCAGTCGCTGGCGCTGTGGGAACGTGGAGAAGCGCTCGCCGCCCGCTGCGAGGAATGGCTGCTGGGCGCCAAGCGCCGCCTGGAAGCGGCACGCGCCGCCGCCGGTGACGCCGAGACGGACGGGGCGTCATGAGCAAGGGCCCCGCCATCAACGCCGACCTCGGCCGTCCGGAGACGGCGGAGGAGACCGCGGCCCGCAAGGCCGCATCCAGCAAGGCGTATCGATCCAGCCAGACCGTCCGCAACCTGGTCGCCGCGCTCCTGGTGACCCTCGCGGTCGTGCTCGTCATCGTGCTCGTGGTCCCGCGCGGCGAGCCGGTGGCGCAGAAGCCCATCGACGTCGCAGGCATCGCCGCCGATGTCGAGTCGTCCATGGGCGGGCCCGTGATCGTGCCGGAGACCGGGAAGTTCTGGCGCGTCAACGCCGCGGAACTGCAGAGCGGAGCCACGGTCGTCTGGGAGGTCACGCTCGCCCCCGCGGCCCAGGACGAGCGCGGGTTCATCAAGCTCGCGCAGGCCTTCGACGCCGACGCCTCCTGGGCCCCGCAGCGCCTGAACGGCATCGCCCCCACCGACACGATCCGCATCGGCGGGCTGGAGTGGGACGTGTACAAGCCAGGAAACGCCGGCGCCGACGCCAACATCTCGTACGCCATCGGCACGCAGGCCGGCGACGACTACGTGCTCCTCTACGGCTCCCGCTCGGCGGACTCGACCGCCGAGCTCGCCGAGTCGCTCGTCCCTCAGATCCGCACCGTCACGGAGGCCCGATGACCCACCCGCTCACTCCTTCCGCCGCCTGGACGCAGATGCAGGAAGGCAACCGCCGCTTCGTCCGCGACGAGCCGCAGCACCCGAACCAGAACGTCGCCCGCCGCAAAGACCTGACCGCCGCCCAGCACCCGGTCGCCACGCTCTTCGGATGCGCCGACTCCCGCCTCGCGGCGGAGATCATCTTCGACCTGGGCCTCGGCGACCTGTTCGTGGTGCGCAACGCCGGTCAGGTGATGGGCGAGTCGATCGTCGCGAGCCTGGAGTACGCGGTCGCGGTGCTGGAGGTGCCGCTCATCGTGGTGCTCGCGCACGACTCGTGCGGCGCGGTGCGAGCCGCGATCGACGGCACCGCGATCGACGCGGCACCGCTCCCCCCGCACATCTGGAAGCTGATCGCGCCGATCGTGCCCGCCGCCCGCAAGGTGCTGGCGGAGAGCGGGGGTGCCACGGTCGCCGACATCGACGCCGAGCTGGTTGGCCGCGAGCACCTGCGCAACACGGTGCACGACCTGCTGCAGTCGTCGGAGATCATCAGCAACGCCGTCGCCGAGGGCCGCCTCGGGATCGTCGGCGCCAACTACCGTCTGGCCGAGGGCGAGGCTGTGCCCGTCATCACGGTCGGGATCGACACCGAGGGGACCGTCCCCGCAACCAAGGAGGGTTCGGAATGACCGACGCCAACCAGCTCAGCGGCGCGAACGAGCAGGGCTACCGCATCGAACACGACACGATGGGTGAGGTGCGTGTGCCCGTGAACGCGCTCTACGGTGCGCAGACGCAGCGCGCCGTGGAGAACTTCCCGATCTCCGGCAAGGGCCTGGAGTCGGCGCAGATCGCCGCGCTCGCGCGCATCAAGAAGGCGGCGGCGCTGGCGAACAAGGAGCTCGGCACGCTCGACGGTGCCATCGCCGACGCGATCGCCCAGGCCGCCGACCAGGTGGCGTCCGGCGCCCACGACGGCGAGTTCCCGGTCGACACGTACCAGACCGGCTCCGGCACGTCCTCGAACATGAACATGAACGAGGTGCTGGCCACTCTCGCCACGCGCATCCTCGGCGCGACGGTGCACCCGAACGACCACGTCAACGCCTCGCAGTCGTCGAACGACGTGTTCCCCACCTCCGTGCACATCGCGGTCACGCAGGCCCTGATCGACACGCTGATCCCCGCGCTCGACCACCTCGCCGTCGCGCTGGAGGCCAAGGCCGAGCTGTGGAAGGACGCGGTCAAGTCCGGCCGCACGCACCTCATGGATGCGACGCCGGTCACCCTCGGACAGGAGTTCGGCGGCTACGCCCGTCAGATCCGCCTGGGCATCGAGCGCGTGCAGTCCGCCCTCCCCCGCGTGGCCGAGGTCCCGCTGGGCGGCACGGCGGTCGGCACCGGCATCAACACGCCGCTCGGGTTCCCGCAGAAGGTCATCGAGCTGCTCGCCGCCGAGACCGAGCTGCCCATCACCGAGGCCAAGGACCACTTCGAGGCGCAGGCCAACCGCGACGGCCTGGTCGAAGCCTCCGGCGCGCTGCGCACGATCGCGGTGTCGCTCACCAAGATCAACAACGACCTCCGGTGGATGGGCTCCGGCCCCAACACGGGTCTGGGCGAGCTGCACATCCCCGATCTGCAGCCGGGCTCCTCGATCATGCCGGGCAAGGTCAACCCGGTCGTTCCCGAGGCCGTGCTGATGGTGTGCGCCCGTGTCATCGGCAACGACGCGACCGTGGCGTGGGCCGGTGCGTCCGGCGCGTTCGAGCTGAACGTGGCGATCCCGGTCATGGGCACCGCCCTGCTCGAGTCGATCCGCCTCCTTGCGAACGCCTCGCGCGTGCTGGCCGACAAGACGATCGACGGCCTGCAGGCGAACCTCGACCGTGCCGCCGCGTTCGCGGGCATGAGCCCGTCGATCGTGACGCCGCTGAACAAGCTGATCGGCTACGAGGCCGCCGCGAAGATCGCGAAGCACTCTGTCGCGAAGGGCATCACGGTGCGCGACGCGGTGATCGACCTGGGCTACGTCGAGCGCGGCGACCTGACGCTGGAGCAGCTGGACGAGAAGCTCGACCTGCTGTCGATGACGCACCCCGGATGATCACCGGTCGCTGAGACGACGGATGCCGCGAGGACCTGGTCCCCGCGGCATCCGCTTTTTCCCGGCCTCGTCAGCTGAGCTCTCCGCCCTCCAGGAGTTCGGTGACGAGGGCCGCGATCGCGGAACGCTCCGAGCGGGTGAGGGTCACATGGCCGAAGAGGTCGTGTCCCTTGAGCGTCTCGATCACGCTGGCGATGCCGTCGTGACGTCCGACGCGCAGGTTGTCGCGCTGACCGACGTCGTGCGTGAGGATGACGCGGGAGTTCTGACCCATGCGGCTGAGCACCGTGAGCAGCACGTTGCGCTCGAGGGACTGCGCCTCGTCGACGATCACGAACGCGTCGTGCAGCGAGCGTCCGCGGATGTGGGTGAGCGGCAGCACCTCGAGCATCCCCCGCTCGACGACCTCGTCGATCACGTTGCCCGAGACGACCGACCCGAGGGTGTCGTACACCGCCTGACCCCAGGGGTTCATCTTCTCGCCCTGATCGCCGGGGAGGTACCCGAGCTCCTGGCCGCCCACGGCGAACAGCGGCCGGAAGACGATGATCTTCTTCTGCTGCTGCCGCTCCAGCACCGCTTCCAGTCCGGCGCACAGGGCGAGGGCCGACTTGCCCGTTCCGGCACGCCCGCCGAGCGACACGATGCCCACCTCGGGGTCGAGCAGCAGGTCGATGGCGATGCGCTGTTCGGCCGAGCGGCCGTGCATCCCGAAGATGTCGCGGTCGCCGCGCACCAGCCGGAACTCGCCGTCGCCGGTGACGCGTCCGAGCGCCGATCCGCGCTCCGAGTGGATGATGAGACCCGTGTTGACGGGGAGCCCGTTGACGTCTTCGCTGATCCCGACCTCGCTCTCATAGAGGTCGCTGATGTCGTCGCCGGACAGGTCGAGGCTCGCGATGCCGGTCCACCCGGAGTCCACGGCCTGCTCGGCGAGGTACTCCTCGGCGCGCAGGCCGAGCGACGCGGCCTTGACCCGCATCGGGAGGTCCTTCGAGACGATCGTGACGTCCTGTCCGTCCTGTGCGAGGTGCATGGCGACGGAGAGGATGCGGCTGTCGTTGTCGCTCAGGCGGATGCCGACGGGCAGCACGGAGAGGTCGGTGTTACCGAGGTCGACGCGGAGCGTGCCACCCTCGCCGACCTCGACCGGGAAGTCCAGACGCCCGTGCTCGACCCGGAGGTCGTCCAGGTGACGGAGCGCCTGGCGGGCGAAGTAGCCGATCTCGGGGTCGTGCCGCTTGCCCTCGAGCTCGCTGATGACGACGACGGGCAGCACGATCGAGTGCTCCGCGAATCGGAAGAATGCCTGCGGATCGCTCAGCAGGACCGACGTGTCGAGCACGTAGGTGCGCAGGTCCTGATCGGGCTGCGCGGCCGAGGTGCTTCTCGAGGACTGACGGGTGGACTGCTGCGCGGTGCTGGCGGTGTGCTGCGCTGAACGTGTGGTCACGACCCACTCCCGACCCGGGGATTCCCGGCTATGCGAACGAGTCGACCAGGGGGTCACGAGTCGCGAACCTGGAGGCCGACCCGACCGGGCGCCTTGCCCGATGCCTTGACCGTACGACCGCTCCCCGGATTAACACGGGCTCGACACGCCAGCGAATATTAAGAGCTGATGAACGTCGTCTGGCCGAACGCCTGCAGGGTCTCGTCCAGCAGGCGGAGCGTCTCGGCGTCGGTCCCGGCGTGGGGCGCGATCCGGATCGACGATCCGCGGGCGGTCACGACGAGGCCGGCGTTCGCGAGGGCGGCGGCGAGTCGCGCGGGCTCCTCGGGCGCGAGGGCCACGATGCCGGCGCGGTGCTCGCGTTCGCGCGGCGACACGACCTCGATGCCGTGTCGGTCCGCGATCTCGATCACGGTGTCGACGTGCTCCGCGAGCCGCGACTCGATCGCCGCGACCCCGGCGTCGCGCACGTCGCGTGCTCCGATCGCGAGGCGCCCTGCAGCCAGGGTGTCGGGCACGCTGACGGTGTAGGCGCGCGCGGACTCGGCGGGACCGGGGAGCGCGTCGACCACCAGCCCGGTCGCCGTTGTGCCGGTGATACCGGAGAGGACCGGGGTGATGCGCTCTCTGGCGCGCGGAGAGAACCAGGCGAAGCCACTCCCCCTGGCCGCTCTGAGCCACTTGTAGCCGTGGCCGATCACCACGTCGGCTGCGGTGTAGTCCACGTCGACGACGCCGAACGACTGGACCGCATCCACGATCAGCAGCCGGTCGGGCCCGAGCACGTCGCGCAGCGCCGCGAGGTCGACCCGGTACCCCGTCCGGAAGTCGACGTGGCTGACGATGAGCGCGGTGACCTCGTCGTCCAGCGCCGCGGCCACGGCCTCCGGTGAGACCCGGCCGTCGGCGGGTGTAATCCACCGCGGCGTCAGGGCCCGGTCCGACGCGGCCGATGCGCGCTCCAGCGTGAGGCTGACGCTCGGGAACTCCGCGGTGGACGCGACGACGGTGCCGGTGAGGCCGTACAGCGCGTGCTGAAGCCCGTGCGTGGAGGACGGCTGCAGGGTGACGTCCGCGGCGTCCGCTCCCAGCAGCTCCGCGACCGTCTCCTGCGCCTGGCCGATGCGCTCCGCGACGAGCGCGAGGGACGACGGTCGCCCGCTCGCGAGGAGATCCGCATCCGCGAACACCTCCTCGCGCACCGAGGGCGAGAGGGGTCCGAATGCCGCCCAGTTCAGATAGCCGGGTTCGGTGTCGAACGTGCCGACGTAGTCCTCGAGTGCGCTCACGTCGTCATTGTGGCACGGTGCGGTGCCACGGCCTCAGCGACCGAAGCGGCGGTCGCGGTCGGCATAGTCGCGGATCGCGCGGAGGAAGTCGACCTGGCGCAGATCGGGGCCGAGCGCCTCCACGAAGTAGAACTCGCTGTGCGCGCTCTGCCACAGCAGGAAATCGCTCAGACGCTGCTCTCCGCTGGTGCGGATCACGAGATCGGGATCGGGCTGCCCGCCCGTGTAGAGGTGCTCGCCGATCATCTCGGGCGTGAGGTGTGCGGCGAGGTCTTCCATCGTGCCGCCGGAGGCCTCGTGCTTCGTGATGATGCTGCGCACCGCGTCGACGATCTCGTTACGACCGCCGTATCCGACCGCGAGGTTCACATGGAGCCCGGTGTGGTCCTTCGTACGCTCTTCCGCAGCGGCGAGGACGGCCGCGAGCTCCGCGGGAAGGATGTCGGAGCGGCCCACGTGCTGCACCCGCCAGTTGCCCTCCTGCGACAGCGCCTCCGCGAGCTCGGCGATGATCTCGATGAGATCCGCGAGCTCCGCCGAGTCGCGCTTGCGCAGGTTGTCGCTGGAGAGCAGGTAGAGGGAGACGACCCGCACGCCGAGCTCGTCGCACCAGCCGAGGAACTCGTGCATCTTGGCGGCACCGGCGCGGTGTCCCTCCGCCGGGGTGGCGAAGCCGAGCTGGCGCGCCCAGCGACGGTTGCCGTCGATCATCATGGCGACGTGGTGCGGAACGGAGGCCGGATCGAGGTGACGACGCAGCCGGCTGGTGTACAGCCGGTACAGCGGCCCGCGGCCCGGGCTCTCGCGTGACATCACCCACCTACGCTACCCTGCCGTGCGCCGGCGCGCGGCGTGCGGATCCCGCGGGCATGTGCCGTCGACGGCATGCGACGCGGCTTAGAGTGAGGGCGTGAGCACTTCCGACGAGCCCGGCACCGATGTCCCCAAACTGCCGCTCCTCGAGGCGGCTGCCGCCGATGCGGCGACCGAGATCAAGCCCACCTGGCGCGGGTGGATCCATGCGGGCACGTTCCCCGTGGCGATCGCGGCCGGCGTGGTGCTGATCGTCCTATCGCACGGCGCGCCGGCCAAGTGGGCCGCGGCAGTCTTCATGGCCACGTCGCTCCTGCTGTTCGGCAACTCGGCGATGTACCACCGCTTCAACTGGCGGCCGCGGGTCAAGGTGATCCTCAAGCGCATCGATCACGCGAACATCCTGCTGCTCATCGCCGGCACGTACACGCCGATCGCGACGCTCGCCCTTCCCCCGGACAAGGGCGCGCTCCTGCTGATCCTCGTGTGGAGCGGGGCCCTCCTCGGGATCCTGTTCCGCGTCTTCTGGATCAACGCGCCCCGGTGGCTGTATGTCGCGCTCTACCTGCTGCTGGGGTGGGCGGCGGTGATGTACATCGTCGACCTGCTCAACGCGAACGTGGCGATGATGGTGCTGGTGATCGTCGGCGGCCTGCTCTACACGGGCGGGGCGATCGTCTACGCGCTGAAGAAGCCCAATCCGTGGCCCGGCCATTTCGGCTTCCACGAGATCTTCCACGTGTGCACGGTGCTGGCGTTCCTGTGCCACTGGACCGCGTGCCTGCTCATCGCGCTGGAGCCGCTCTCCCCCTCGCTCGGCGCCCCGTGACGCCGCAGTGAGGCGTCAGCGGCCGTCCGGTCGCCCGTCGTCACTCGCGTCCTCCGGCGCCGCGGTCGACGCGTCGTCCGCGTCGGGTCCGGCCTGCGCCGCCTGCGCGGCCTGCTCGGCATCCAGTTCCTCGCGCACCTCTTCGCGATACCGCACGCGGCGGATGCGGCGGTTCATGTCCCAGATGAGCAGGATGACCGCGAGGACCACCACGACGATCGCGGCGAAGCCGACGAACCCCGGGGTCACGGCCTCCGGCGCCACGGTCATGGAGGGCGTGGGCATCGGAGTCTCGGACAGAGCACGCATGAATCGGCCTTTCGTACGCAGGTCGCATAACCTGGTATCACCAGCCTAACGACCGGAAGACCCTCCCTGTGACGACCGCCACCGAGCTCGACGAACGCTACGGCCGCACCCGACGCCGCCGGCTCCCCTGGATCATCGCCGGAGCGATCGCCCTGGTCGTCGTCGGCGCCTTCGCCTGGATGACGGTCGCGCAGTCGATGAGCTCCGTCGACGCCGACGACCTGGGCTTCGAGCTCGTCGACGAGCACGCGGTCGACGTGCGCTTCCAGGTGACCGGCGTGCAGGGCAAGGACGTCGTCTGCGTACTCGAGGCGCTCGACGAGGAGTTCGGAGTGGTCGGCTGGAAGGTGGTCGAGCTGCCCGCCACGGATCGTCACTCGCAGACCCGCTCGGAGCGCATCCCCACGGTCGCGGAGGCCACGACAGGTTTGGTGAACACCTGCTGGGTCGCCTAGACTGGGGGCAGACAGACGACGCCCCGGCCCGTGCCGGGGCGTCTTGGCATATCCCCCGCTGTTGCTCGGCGGGATCCCGATAGAAGGAGCTTCGTCATGTCCACGGACGCTCAGGTTCCGTTCCTCACGCAGGAAGCGTACGACCGGCTCGTCGCCGAGCTGGAGCACCTCTCCACCGTCGGCCGCGACGAGATCGCCAAGCGCATCGAGGCCGCCCGCGAGGAGGGCGACCTCAAGGAGAACGGCGGCTACCATGCCGCGAAGGACGAGCAGGGCAAGCAGGAGGCGCGCATCCGCACCCTGGAGAGCCTGCTGAAGACCGCGAAGGTCGGCGAGGCGCCCGCCAGCCGCGGCATCGTCGAGCCCGGTACGGTCGTCACCGCGGTCGTGGCCGGCGGCGAAGAGGTCTTCCTGCTGGGCAGCCGCGAGATCGCGGCGGGCAGCGACCTCGACGTCTACAGCGAGGCGAGCCCGCTCGGACAGGCCATCCTGGGCCTCAAGGTCGGCGAGAAGTCGTCGTACGAGGCGCCGAACGGTCGCGCCATCAGCGTCGAGATCGTCAACGTCGAGACCTACACGGGCTGAGCCCCCGCGAACGACACAGCGCCCCTCGTCCACACGGACGAGGGGCGCTGTCGTGTGCGCGGGTGGCTCAGTCGAGCACGACGAGGGGGGCGAAGCCCGCGCGCCGCAGCGTGTCGAGCGTGTGCTCGGAGTGCTCCGGTCCGCGCGTCTCCACGCTCAGCTCGAGGATGACGTCGCTGATCTGGAGACCGTGGCCGTGCCGGGTGTGCATGGCCTCGATGACGTTCGCTCCCGCCTCGGCGATCAGCTCCGACACGCGGGCGAGCTGGCCCGGCCGGTCCGGCAGAGGGATCCGGATCGTGAGGTAGCGCCCCGAGGCGGCGAGGCCGTGGGCCACGACGCGCTGCAGCAGGAGCGGGTCGATGTTGCCGCCGGACAGGACGGCCATGGTCGTGCCGTTCGGCGACACCTTGCCCGCGAGGATCGCCGCGACCCCCGCGGCACCCGCCGGCTCCACGACCACCTTCGCCTGCTCCAGCAGCAGGACGATCGCGCGCGCCAGGTCGTCGTCGGACACCGTCACGACCTCGTCCACGAGATCGCGGATGATCCCGAAGGGCACATCGCCCGGACGCGCGACCAGGATCCCGTCGGCGATGGTCGGCCGCGTGACGATGTCGACCGGCTCCCCCGCCTCCAGCGACGGGGGCACGGCAGCGGCGTTCTCGGCCTGCACCCCGATCACCCGGACGGTGCGGCCGAGCTCCGCCGCGCGCGCCTTGACCGCCGCCGCGACGCCCGCGATGAGGCCGCCGCCGCCGATGCCGAGCACGACCGTGTCGACCTCGGGCGCGTCGGCGAGCAGTTCGAGGCCGAGCGTGCCCTGACCGATCACGACGTCGCGGTGGTCGAACGGGTGGATGAGCACGGCCCCGGTGCGCTCGGAGAACTCCGCGGCCAGGCGCAGCGAGGTCGCCACCGTCTCGCCCTCCAGCACGACCTCGGCACCGTAGCCGCGCGTGGCGAGGAGCTTGGGCACCGGCACGCCCAGCGGCATGAAGATCGTGGCGGGGATGCCGAGCGCCTGGGCGGCCAGCGCGACCCCCTGCGCGTGGTTGCCCGCCGATGCCGCGACGACGCCGCGCGAGCGCTCCTCCGCGCTGAGCCGGGAGAGCCGGTACGCCGCACCGCGGATCTTGAACGACCCGGTGCGCTGCAGGTTCTCCATCTTCAGCAGCACGGGAGCGCCGAGGGCGTCGGAGAGGGCCCGGGAGGGCAGGGTCGGCGTGTGCGAAATCACCTCAGCCAGACTCTGAGCGGCGTGCTCGAACTCGGTCAGGCTGGGGACTTGGCTCATCGATTCCTCCGTGTCCGCTGTCGCGGGACTGTGCTCCAGATCAGGTCTCCGCTCGGACCGACGCCGGTGCGCCACGAGCCCGAGCTGATGGTGACCGCGGCGACGTTCACGAACGCCGCCAGCGGTACGGCGAACAGGGCGCCGGGGATACCCGCGATCATCGCTCCACCCGCGACCACGAGCACGACGGCGAGCGGGTGCACCTTGACGGCCGAGCCCATCATGATCGGCTGCAGGATGTGCCCCTCGATCTGCTGCACCGCCAGGACGACCACCAGCATCCACAGCGCGATCCACGGGCCGTTGTAGACGAGCGCGAGGAACACCGCGACGGCGCCGGTGACGACCGCACCCACGATCGGGATGAACGAGCCGAGGAAGACGAGCACGGCGACCGGAAGCGCGAGCGGCACCTGGAGAAGGAACGCGCCGAGTCCGATGCCGATCGCGTCGATCGTCGCCACGAACAGCTGCGTGCGGGCGTAGTTGACGATCGTCGCCCAGCCGTTGCGCGCGGCCCCGTCGACCGCGGGACGAGCGCGACGCGGGAAGACCTTGAGCGTCCAGCGCCAGATGCCGGCGCCGTCCGCGAGCAGGCAGATGAGGATGAACAGCGCCAGCAACGCGCCCGTGGCCACGTGACCGACGGTCGTGCCGATCGCGAGGGCGCCGGTCCACAGCAGTTGCGCCTGTTCGGAGATGAGGTCGAGACCCTGCTGGAGATAGTCGGCGATCTGGGTGTCGGAGAGGTTCAGCGGCCCGTCGTGCAGCCAGACCTGGAACTGATCGAACGCCTCGGTGGTGCGCTGCTGGACGTCAGGCAGCTGCTCCCTGACCTGCCACACCACGAGCCACATGAGACCCGTGACGATCGCGACCGTGCCGATCAGCGAGATCGCGATCGCGAGCCAGCGCGGCACGCCGCGCCGCAGCATCCACGAGAAGGCCGGCCACAGCAGCGCCGTGATGAGGATCGCGACCATGAGCGGGATGACGAGGAGCTTCAGCAGCATCACGAGCCAGATGAAGACGCCGATGGCTGCCGCGATCAGCAACAGGCGCCAGGCGTAGCTCGCGGTGATGCGCAGCGGCAGCGGCACGGCCTCGTCGGCCTCGGTGGTCACGGTCCGGTCGGTGGACACGGGGCGCGGACGGAACAGATCGCGCAGCCGGGGTCGCTGGTCCTCGCTCATCGCCTCAGTCTACGGTCATGCGGTATGCCGCTCGGCGCATCTACCCGCGAGAGAGATGTCCGACACCGGCGTTACGCTGGCCGCGTGACCGACTCCCTCAGCTCCGCGCAGGCACGCCGCATGGCACTCGCCGCGCAGGGGTTCACACGCGCGCGACCCGCTGCCGTCTCCAACCGCCACCTGCACCGCGTGATGGAGCGGCTCGGAGTGCTGCAGATCGACTCGGTCAACGTGTTCGCCCGGTCGCACTACCTGCCGCTGTTCTCCCGGCTCGGCGCGTACGATCCGGCCCTGCTCGACCGGCTCTTCCTGTCGCGCACCACGCACTACGTCGAGTACCTCGCTCACGAGGCCACGTTCATCCCGGTCGAGGACTGGCCGCTCTGGCGGTTCCGCATGGACGCGTTCCGCCGTCGCTGGGCCGGCGAGGACTCGTGGCTCAGCACCAACGCCCGCACGGTCGCGTGGGTGCAGGCGGAACTGCGCGACCGCGGCCCGCTCCGCCCCGCCGACCTGCGCGCCGACGCTCCCCGCGAGCGCGGCACATGGTGGGACTGGGACGAGGTCAAGCTCGCCCTCGAGCACCTGTGGCGCACGGGAGACGTGGCCGTCAGCGGGCGGCGCGGCTTCGAGCGCACGTACGCCCTGGCGGAGCACGTCATCCCGGAGCACATCCGCGCGCGCGACGTCTCCCGCGACGACGCGATCCGCGAGCTCATCCGCCGCGCGGCCCGCTCGAGCGGCGTGGCGACCACATCCGACCTCGCGGACTACTACCGCATCCGAGACCGCGCCACCATCGGCAGGGCGATCGCCGAGCTGGAGGACACGGGCGAGCTGCTGCCGGTGCGCGTGCGGGGATGGGAACGCGCCGGTCGCCCGCTCCCCGCGTGGCGCCACCGCGACGCCGTTCTCCCCCGCCGCGTCGAGGCGGCCGCGATCCTCACGCCGTTCGACCCCGTGGTGTGGTTCCGCGAGCGCGCGCTCCGCGCCTTCGAGCTCGACTACCGCATCGAGATCTACGTGCCGGCGGCCAAGCGCCGTTACGGCTACTACTCCCTCCCGGTCCTGGTGGGCGACCGCATCGTGGCGCGGGTCGACCTCAAGGCCGAGCGCGCCGGCTCCACGCTGCAGGTGCAGTCGGCGTGGTGGGAGCCGCAGGCACGGCCCGACGACGCGGAGGCGATCGCGCGGGAACTGCGGCTCGCCGCCGCGTGGCAGGGGCTCGAGCACGTGTCGGTGTCGGGCTGGGGAGATGCCACCTCCGCGCTGCACGACGCCCTGGCGACGAGCGACGGGGCACCGGTGCGGCGGCACGTGCACGAGCGGGAGGGCGCGGCGTGAGCAGGCGCCTCCGGTGGGCGGCGGCGATCGCCGCGGCGGTCGTGGTAGCCGCCGTCGGAGGCTGGATCGTGTTCGCGTCGCTGCGGTCGCCGTCGCCGGATGAGGCGGCCCTCGCCTACCTGCACGCGGTGGAGTCGGGCGACCCGAAGGCGGTCGAGGCGACGGGCGCGGAGGTCAGCGCGACGGCGCTCGCGGCGCTCGATGGGGCGACCGAACGCATCACCCGGCCCGCCGTGACCGGGACCCACGGGACCGGCGGGAACCGGCGCGTCGAGGTGTCCTTCCGACTCGGCGGTGAGGAGCACGACGCGACCCTGTCGATGAGCGCGGTGAACGGTCGCTGGGTCGTGGACGGCTCGTGGCTCGGGGCGGTCACGCCGAGCACGACGGCCGGCACCGCGGTCGCGATCGGCGCAGCGACGCTCCCCGCCGGCGACGAGACCGTCCTGCTGCCGGGCACCTACGCGGTCGCGGCGGCCCCGGCCGCTCTGCTCGAGGGGACCAGCGAGGTCACGGTGCTTCCCGGCGAGACGACCGCGGTCGAGGTGGACGCCTCCCTTCGGCCCGAGGCCACGGAGGCCGCGCAACAGCACCTCGACGACCACCTGACGGCGTGCACGACTCCGGCGCCCTCTCCGCCCCCGGGCTGCGGCATCCGGCTCCCGTGGGGGCTCGAGTTCCGCGACGTGAGCGAAGTCCGGTATCGGATCGAGCAGCAGCCCACCGTCACGCTCATGACGGACGGCTTCACCGCGGCAGGCGGCGTGCTCGTCGCCACGGTGACCGGGACGGGACAGGACGGAGCGCCCCGCACCACCAGCTACCGCACCGACGACTGGAGTCTGCGCGGCGACGTCGAGTTCACCGCGGAGGGGCTGCGGCTGACGGTGTGGTGAGGGCGTGCGTCAGAACTGCACGCGCGGGGGCTCGGAGATCGCGCCGCTGTCGGCGACCTCGAAGAACTCGCGCTCGGTGAAGCCCAGGCCCTTCGCGAAGAGATTGTTGGGGAAGACCTTGATCTTGGTGTTCAGCTCGCGCACGCCGCCGTTGTAGAAGCGTCGAGCCGCCTGAATCTTGTCTTCCGTGTCGACCAGCGACTGCTGCAGCTGGAGGTAGTTCTGGCTCGCCTGCAACTGCGGATAGGCCTCCGCCACGGCGAACAGGCTGCGCAGCGCCTGCTGGAGGTGTCCCTCGGCGATGCCGGCCTCACCGGGGCCGCTCGCGGTGAGGGTCTCGGCACGCGCCCGCGTGACGTTCTCGAACACGGCCTTCTCGTGCGAGGCGTAGCCCTTGACGGTCTCGATCAGGTTGGGGATGAGGTCCGCTCGGCGCTTGAGCTGAACCGTGATGCCGCTCCACGCCTCGTCCACGCGCACGTTGAGCTGCACGAGCGAGTTGTATGTGGCCCAGAGATAGATGCCGACGAGCAGGATCACCCCGACGACGATCAGTACCGGCACGAGCCATTCCATCAGAGCCCCACCCTTCCTCGTGTTTCTCTCATCCTAGACGCGCAGGCTGCGCGTGGACTGGGCGCGTCAGCCGCCGGCCGCATCACGCGCCGAGCACCCGGTCCAGGTAGCGGTTGGTGAAGCGCCGTTCGGGGTCGAGCCGGTCCCGCAGCCCCACGAAGTCGTCGAACCGCGGGTACACCGCGCGCAGCGACTCCGCGTCCTGCGTGTGCAGCTTCCCCCAGTGCGGCCGGCCGCCGTGCTCCCTCATGATCCGCTCCACGGCCTCGAAGTACGCCGTGGGATCGGCACGCCAATAGCGATGCACGGCGATGTACGCGCTGGCGCGCCCGTGTGCCGTGGAGAGCCAGCGGTCGTCCGCGGCGGCGAAACGCACCTCGATCGGGAACTCGATCCGCCAGCCGCGGTCCGCGATCAGCTGCTGCACCGCGCGGAAGGCGGGGACGACCGCGTCCGCGGGGATCGCGTACTCCATCTCGCGGAACCGCACCGTGCGGCTCTGGGTGAGCACCCGGTGCGACAGATCGGTGTACTCGCGATCGCCCGTGAGCCGGACGGCCAGGCGGCTGAACGGCGGCGTGACCGCCGGCACCAGCTGGCCGGCCGCACACACCACGCGGTACACCCCGTTGGAGAGCAGACTCTCGTCCACCCACCGGCCCACGACGGGCAGCGGCTTGCGGACCGTCGACTCCGGAAGCCGCGTCTGCCGCTTGGTGAGGGCGACGTCGGTGTGCGGAAACCAGTAGAACTCGAAGTGGTCGGACGCGGCGACACGCTCGTGCACGGACGACAGCACGTCGTCGAGCGGCACGGGCTCGTCGACCGCGTGCAGGACGAACGACGGGACGCACTGCAGCGTCACCTCGACGATGATGCCCAGGGCCCCGAGACCCACGGCCACCGCGGGCAGAAGCTCGGGCTGGTGCTGCTCGTCGATCCGGAGGAACTCGCCCGCGGCCGTGATCAGCGTGACCCCGACGACCTGGGTCGCGAGCCCGCCGAACGTCGCACCGGTTCCGTGCGTGCCGGTCGAGATGGCCCCGGAGATCGACTGACGGTCGATGTCGCCGAGGTTCTGCATCGCCAGGCCGTACGGCGCGAGCAGCCCGGGGATCCGGTGCAGGCGGGTACCGGCGAGGAGGCTCACACGTCCGGAGGCGGCATCTGCGGACACGAGCCCCTGCAGGTCGTCCAGTTCGAGCAGCACGCCGGGGGCGACGGCGATCCCGGTGAAGCTGTGGCCGGCGCCGACCGCCTTGATCGTCAGGCCCTGCTTCGCGGCGGCCCGCACGGCGCGCTGCACGCCCTCGGGGCTGCGCGGGCGCTCGACGCGGACGGGGCGCACCGACGCCGAGCGGCCCCAGTTCTGCCAGGTGCCGCCGATGCGCGTCACAGGAACGCCCTCCCCTCGCCGCGGTACGTCGGCAGCTCGTCGATGACCTCGTCGCCCGACACCAGGTGATAGCGATCGATCCGCTCGGCCGGCTCGCCGCTCTTCGCGTGGCGGAACCACACCCGATCGCCCACGCCGAGGGTCGCGGCGTTCGGGCCGCGGAGGGGGGTCTGCACCTCGCCCGCGGCCTCCCGAGGCAGCGTGCGGAGATCCGCCGGCCACACCGGGAGCGGCTGCCGCGAGGCCACCGCGGGCCCCGAGGCGATCCATCCACCGCCGAGCACGGTCGCGATGTCGGCCGCCGGGCGCCGCACGACGTCGAACGCGAACGCGGCGGCCGGGGCCGGGCGGAACGAGCGGTAGCCGTCGAACAGATGCCCGCCGAGCAGCCCGCTTCCCGCGCTCGCCTCGGTCAGCGACTCGTCGCTGCCCGTGAACTCGAGCGACCCGGTGCCGCCCCCGTTGAGGAATTCCAGGGGTGCGACGGCGCTGACCGCCGCGGCGATCGCCGCCCGGCGCTCGCGCAGCTCCTCCCGCGAGCGCGACTGCACGAGACGGATGAGCGGGGCGTCCGGACCCGCGTCGTCCCCCTGACCGGCGATCTGCGCGTCGTACATCTGCAGGCCGACGAGCCGGAACCCCGGACGGGCCGCGACCTTCCTCGCGAACGCGGCCACCTCACCCGCGGAGAACAGGGCCGAACGCCGCACGCCGATGTGCCCCAGCAGCGGCGAGCGCCACGAGGCATCGACGTCGATCGCGACACGCAGCTCGGGACGAGAGCCCGGCCCGGCGACACTGTCGATGAGGTCGAGGTGCACCAGATCGTCCACCATGAGGGTGATCCGTCGGGCCGCGGCCTCATCGGCGACGAGCCGCTCCAGGGCGGCGCGGTCGACCGTCGGGTAGCCGAGGACGATGTCGTCGTGCGTCTCGGCGAGCCACAGCGCCTCCTCCAGCGTGAACGCGAGGATGCCCCGGAAGCCCGGCAGCCGCAGTACGGCATCCAGCACCTCCCGCACCCGCACCGACTTGGAGGCGACGCGGATGGGCAGACCGCCCGACCGCACGAGGAGATCCATCGCGTTGTAGCGGAGGGCCTCCCGGTCGATCACCGCCACCGGGGCGGGCAGATGGCCCGTGGCGGCCGAGAGTCGGGGCCAGTATCGGCCGGGATCCTCCCACTCGGGAGCGACCGCGGCGGCGCCCTGGACGGGGCTCAGTTCATCGGTGAGGTCGAGCACTCCCCCACCCTACGGCCTGAGCGCACTCGGGTTCACCCCTCCTGACACCGCGTCGCAGAGGGTGCGGGGGCCGCCGTTCGCCGGCGCTAGGCTGGCGACGCGGCCCCCGTAGCCCAATGGCAGAGGCAGGCGACTTAAAATCGCCTCAGTCTGGGTTCGAGTCCCAGCGGGGGCACCGGACCCGAGGTCAGCGCCCGAACAGGTCACCGATCCCGGGGACGCCCAGGTCGCCCAGGCGGTCGCCCCAGCCCGTCGCGGTCTCTCCGAGGCCGGACACCGCGTCCCCCGCCGATCCCAGGAGATCCCCGGCACCGCCCGTCAGCGCCTCGACATCGACTCCGGATACCAGCGCCTCGACGTCCAGGCCCTCTGCGAGGGCGCCGAAGTCCACGCCGAGCGATGCGGCCTGGTCGAGCAGCGGCGCGGCGACCGCGCTGACCACCGCACCGCCGGCCACGACGCCGAGCAGACCGACGGCGGCACCACCCGCCGCGACG
>NZ_SSDM01000338.1:0-10363 GCF_004794375.1 Microbacterium sp. K35
CTGCCGCACGTGCCCGGTCCGCGGCGGCGGCCGCCGCCGCCAGCAGCGCGTCGTAGTCGTAGCCGGCGACGCTCGAGGTGGCCCAGCCGATGCTGGCCGAGGAGCGGATGCCGCTCACCGGCGCATCCGTGTCGATGACCGAGATCCGGGACAGGATCGCGCGCAGGTGGAAGCGCACGGCCTCGTCGCTGCCGCGGATCAGCACGACGACCCGGTCGTCGCTCACCCGTTCCGCGTCGGCGGTGGTGGGCAGCGCCTCCTGGACGTCGGCGTGGAAGCGGTCGACGATCCGGCGGAAGGCCCCGCTGCTCGACGCCTCGCGCAGGTCGGCGGGGTCGTCCAGCCGCACGTCCAGCACCGACCACGCCCCGTCGTTCTGCGCCTCGGCCTTGCGCAGGCGGGCCCTGGCACGGTCGGCCGCCCCGACGTCACCGCGCGCCGCGCTCTCCACCCGCACCAGCAGCACGAGGGTGAAGGCGGCGCAGGTGCTCACCACGATCGCGCCGACGGCGTTCATGCCCCGCAGGGCGCTCAACTGCGCCTCGGTGCTCACGCTCCCCGACACCAGCGCAGACGCCCCGCTGACCACGGAGACGACCGCGAAGCCGCACGCGGCGAGCGCGAGGGGCATCACGACGTCGCGCGCGGGAGGCTGCCCGCGCAGCAGCTCCCACGCGAGGAGCCCGGCGAACACGCCCATCGACAGGAAGACGAGGTGGAAGACCAGCAGGTACCAGGCCGTGCCCGCCGTGGACACCAGGGCGACCGGCACGCCGATCAGCGCCACGATCACCGGCAGCCAGGGGGCCGAGCGCCCGAAGTGGATCCGCACGCCGATCCAGACGAGGGGGATGAACACGACCGTCAGCGCCGACGAGGCGGCCCGCAGGACCGGGAGGCCGGTGTGATGCCCGGCCAGCCACAGGTACGCGCCCAGCATGCCGATCCCGAAGGCCACGCCCCACACGATCGTCGCCCTGGTCGGGCGCGCCAGGGTGGCGAGACCGATCACGATCGCGGTCAGCACGGTCACGACGGCGACCATGCTGGTGGTCACGTCGACGTTGACGGGCACGAGCGGTGTCATGCCGGATCCTTCCTCGGGGAACGGCGCGGGAAGCGCACGGTGACGGTGGTGCCGACGCCCACCTCGCTGTCGACGAGGATCTCCCCGTCGTGCGCGACGACGATGTCCCGCGCGATGCCCATGCCGAGCCCGGTGCCGGAGATCCCGCCCCGCACGGCGCTGTCGGTGCGGAAGTACGGCTCGAAGAGACGGGGCAGCTCGTCGGGGGCGATGCCCATGCCGGTGTCGACCACGCTCACCTCGGCCCTGGCATCGTCCGCGCCGACCCGCACCTGGATGCGGCCGCCGGACGGGGTGTACTTCACGGCGTTGCCGATCAGGTTGTCGAGCACCTGGCGCAGCCGGAACGCGTCGCCGGTGATGACCAGGCGGTCCGCGCCGTCGAGGCTCAGCTCCTGCCGGGCGGCGGTGATCAGCGGCGCGAAGGAGGCCGCGGACGCCTCCACCACCTCGCGCAGGTCCACCGGCTCGAACGGCTCCGGCGAGCTGCGGGTCTGCGCCTGCATGCTCGAGAGCAGGTCCTGCATCCGCTCCCCCGCGTTGGCGATCACCTCGACCTGCGCGGGCACGCGGCCCGGCAGGTCGTCGCGTTCGCGCAGCAGCTCCACGTGCCCGATGATCGCGGTGAGCGGGTTGCGCAGCTCGTGCGAGACGATCGCGGTGAGGGCCCTGCGCTCCTCCGCGGCCTCCAGGAGCGCGGTGACGTCGTCGATCACGACCAGAGCGATGTGCTCGCCCTCGCCGGCCCCGGCCATCGCCTGCGTGGTCACCTCCAGCGCCCGCCACTGTCCCGCGCCGTCGAACAGCCACACCCGTTCGGCGCGCAGCTCCTCCCCCGCGGCCGCCCGCGCCAGGGTCGTGCGCGCGGGGCTCAGGGCGGTGCCGCGCCGCGCGTCGTACTCGACCGAGGCTGAGGGCAGGGCGGCCCCGTAGCGGTCGCGGCCGTACAGCGCGCGGTAGGCGTCGTTCATCTGCAGGATCCGCCCCTGTGCGGTGACCACGACCAGGGCGACACCGAGCGCGTCGATGATCTGCGTCACCCGCTGCTGGTTGGTCTCGGCCCGCTCCGCCGCCCTGTTCACCTGCTCGGAGCGCCGCTGCAGCAGCCGTCGCGCGGCACCCGACCGCTGCGAGCCGATCCGCACCGTGACCCCGAGGAAGCTGAGGGTCACCACGACCGTCAGCACCCGCAGCAGCACGTCGGCCGGCTCCCCCGAGCGGTCGGCGAAGAACACCAGACAGCCACTGCTGAAGGCGACACCGGTGAACACCCACGGCATCGAGAAGTAGGTCGCCAGCCACACCACGGGGAACACCCACAGGAACCCGAGCCGCAGGTCGGGGGCGTTGGTGGTGAAGCCGACGGCCAGGATGTCCAGGAGCGGGAGCGCGGTCACGGCGGTGCGCGGAAGCCGGCGCCACGGCACGAGCAGGGCGACGAGCGTGGTGACCACCACGAGGACGATCCCGACCACGAACAGCGGGATCGTGAGCGTGTGCGGCTTGAAGCCCGCGACCATCACCACGATGGCGACGATGCTGCCCGCGAACACGAGTTGCCAACGCCAGATCGACACAGTGCGGATCATGAAGCCCCCGCCTCCTGGTCGATCCTCAGCTTTGTCGCAAGATTACTCAAAGATCGGGCCTACGCGCTCTTCAGGCGACATCGGCGTCCTACGATTCTGAGTGGGGGCCGACACTGCGACTGGGGATTTCGCAGACGCTGGGGCCGCGCGAGTGGGGATTCGCAGGCATCCGAGGCCGCGGTGGGGGAGCCGCGGCCTCGAACCCCTGTCAGCCGGGTTGATCGCCGGCTGGGGTGAGCCGATAGCCGACGCCGCGCACGGTCTCGATGTAGCGCGGCTCGGTAGGGCTGTCGCCGAGCTTGCGGCGCAGGTTGGCCATGTGGGTCTCGATGGCGCGCTTGTCCGGTTCGCTGACGGGGTCGGCGGAGCCGGACGGCGCGCCGCGCAGACCCCGTGCGAGCTCCGCCTTGCTGCACACGCGGCGCCGCGACTCCAGCAGCGCGGCGAGCAGGTCGAACTCCGTGGGGGTGAGCTCGACCGGACGCTGCGCCACGAGCACGAGCCGCGTATCGAGGTCGAGGCTGAGGTCGCGATGCACCCGACCACGCCACGTGGACACCGTCGTATCGGTCGCGGCGGCCGGCGGCGCGGGCGCGACCGGACGCTGCGTCGCCGTGGCGACCGGGAGCCGCGGTCGCCGCAGGAGCGCCTCGATCCGCGCGCGCAGCTCGCGCGGACGGAACGGCTTGACCAGGTACTCGTCGGCGCCCGAGGTGAGACCGAGCACCACGTCGGACTCCTCCGCGAGCGCGGACAGCATGATGATGAACGTGTCGCTGACCCGGCGGATGCGCCGGGCCACCTCGAACCCGTCGATGCCGGGCAGGTTGATGTCGAGCGTGGTGATCACGGGCTGGTGCCGTTCGACCGCCGCGAGGCCCTCCGGCCCCGACCCGGTGACGGCGACCTCGAAGCCCGCGGCGAGGAACACCTCCTCCAGCAGCGACTGCACGCCGGGGTCGTCCTCGATGATGACCGCGACCAGGTCGCCGACGCTGCGGGCGGTCATGCCCGCTGCTCCCGGACGATGGTGACCACGCGCGGGGCGTCCGCGTCGAGCTCGGACGGGTCGAGGTCGTCGTCGGCTCCGGCCGCGCCGACCGGGCGTTCCAGCTCGATGTCCCACCACGCGTCGGCGAGCTCCTCCGCCATGCCGCGCCCCCATTCGATCACGACCACCGAGCGCTGCAGGTCGAGATCGAGGTCGTCGAGCTCGGCGGCCGAGCCGAGCCGGTAGGCGTCGACGTGCACGAGCGGCGCCCCGCCCACGAGCGACGGGTGGGTGCGCGCGATCACGAACGTGGGGCTCTGCACGGGTCCGCGCACGCCGAGCCCCTCCGCGAGCCCCCGCGTGAAGGTGGTCTTGCCCGCCCCGAGCGGCCCCGTGAGGATGAGCAGGTCGCCCGCCTCCAGCTGTTCGCCGATCCGCAGGCCGAGCTGTTCCATCTCGTCCGCGGTGGCGATCTCCCGGCGACCGAGGAACGCCGGGTCGACGCTCACGACGCCCTCCGCGGCACCCGGTGTCCGATGCGGGTCACGATCTCGTAGTCGATCGTGCCCGCGGCGTCCGCCCACTCCCGCGCCGACGGCACGCCGAGGGTCGGATCGCCGAACAGCACCACCTCGTCGCCGATCGAGACGGGGGTGTCCCCCACGTCCACCACGAACTGGTCCATCGCGATGCGGCCGACGTTCACGAAGCGGCGCCCGCCGATCGACACGGGAAGGCGCCCGGAGGCGCTGCGGGGCACGCCGTCGGCGTAGCCCAGCGGCACCAGGACGAGCGTGGTGTCGCGGTCGGTGCGATGGTCGTAGCCGTACGAGACACCGGTGCCCGCCGGCACCCGGCGCACGGCCGCGACCGCGCCGCGCAGCGTCATGGCCGGGCGCAGGCCCAGTTCGGCCGAGGAGCGGTCGTCGAACGGCGACTGCCCGTACAGGCCGATGCCGATCCGCACCGCATCCAGCCGCGTCTCCGGCAGGTCGATCGCCGCGGCGGTCGCGGCGATGTGGCGGATCTCCGGGCGGATGCCGAACGACGCCGCCGCGGCCACCCCCTCCTCGAACTTCGCCAGCGCCGCCCTGTCGTCGGCGGGTGAGGTGTTCGACAGGTGACTGAACAGGCCCACCACCCGCAGCCGCCCGATGCGTTCGAGCCGCGCGGCCTCGGCCAGCACCCGCCCCCAGTCGCCCGGGGCGATGCCGTTGCGCGACAGCCCCGTCTCGAACTTCAGGTGCACCGCGACCGGGCTGTCGACCGCCGCCGCGGCCGCCGCCGCCTCCAGCTGGTCGAACGAGGAGATCCCGAGCTCGATGTTCTCGGCCGCCGCCTGGGTGAAGCGCTCCCCCGGGGCGTGCAGCCAGGCGAGGATCGGCGCGTGCACGCCCTGCCGACGCAGCTCCAGCGCCTCCGGGATCTCGGCGACCCCGAGCCGGGTGGCACCTGCCGAGAGCGCGGCCACCGCGGTCGCCGCGGCACCGTGTCCGTACGCGTTGGCCTTCACCACCGCGAGCACCTCGACCCCGGTGAGCCGACGGAAGTGCCGCACGTTGTCGGCGATCGCGTCGAGGTCGATCGCGGCCTCACGGAAGGGGACGGTCACAGCGGTGCTCCTTCGGCGACGACGAACGCGGCGGCCAGGCCCGCGTCGTGGGTGAGGGTGAGGTGGAGGGTCACGATGCCGCGCTCCTCGACGACCGCCGCCGTCGATCCGGACAGCACGAAGTACGGCCGCCCCGAGGGCTCGGAGGCGATCTCGATCTCGGTCCAGTGCACGCCGTCCGACCCGCCCAGCGTCTTGATCAGCGCCTCCTTGGCGGCGTAGCGCGCGGCCAACGACGGCAGTCGGAGCGCCTGCTCCGAGGGGGCGAACAGCCGCTCGCGAAGCTTGGGCGTGCGGGTCATCGTGCGCTCGAACCGGGGGATGTCCACGAGGTCGATGCCGGTGCCGATGATCACCCGTTCAGCCTACTCGCGCGGAACGGCCCCGCCCCGGAGCGGGACGGGGCCGTTCGCGGACGACGGGCGGGGTCACTCCACCGTGACGGACTTGGCCAGGTTGCGCGGCTGGTCCACATCGAGCCCCTTGGCGGTGGCCAGCGCCATCGCGAAGATCTGCAGCGGCACCACGGCCAGCAGCGGCTCGAACATGGGGCCGGCGAGCGGGATGTGGATGACCTCGTCGGCGAAGGGCAGCACCGCGGCGTCGCCCTCCTCCGCCACCACGATGACCCGGGCGCCGCGCGCGCGGATCTCCTGGATGTTGGAGACGACCTTCGAGTGCACGAGCGCGGAATGGCGCGGCGACGGCACCAGCACGAACACCGGCTGCCCCGGCTCGATCAGCGCGATCGGGCCGTGCTTGAGCTCGCCGGCGGCGAAACCCTCGGCGTGGATGTAGGAGATCTCCTTGAGCTTGAGCGCGCCCTCCAGCGCGATCGGGTAGCCCACGTGGCGACCGAGGAACAGCACGGAGCGGGTGTCGGCCATCCAGCCGGCGAGCTGCGTGACGTGCTCCTGCTCGCTCTCCAGCACCGCGGCGACCTTCTCGGGCAGGGCCAGCAGCTCGGCGACGTCGGTGGACGCGTCGGCGACCGTGCCGCGCACGCGACCCATGTGCAGGCCGAGCAGCAGCAGCGCCGTGATCTGTGCCGAGAACGCCTTGGTCGACGCGACCGCGACCTCCGGTCCGGCGTGCGTGTAGACGACCGCGTCGGACTCGCGCGGGATGGTGGCGCCCTGCGTGTTGCACACCGAGAGGGTGCGCGCGCCGCGCTCGCGGGCGTACTTGACGGCCATGAGCGTGTCCATGGTCTCGCCCGACTGGCTGATCGACACGACCAGGGTGTCGGCGCCGATCAC
The DNA here is from genome assembly GCF_004794375.1 of Microbacterium sp. K35. NCBI lineage: Bacteria > Bacillati > Actinomycetota > Actinomycetes > Micrococcales > Microbacteriaceae > Microbacterium > Microbacterium sp. K35. The sequence goes on from NZ_SSDM01000338.1 coordinate 6,539, forward strand.
GGGGTCGCGGTAGCGGAACTCGTGCGCGAGCTCGACGTCGACCGCGACGCGCGCCCACTGCTCGATGGCGTACTTGCCGACGAGGGCGGCGTACGACGCGGTGCCGCACGCGGTGATGATGACGCGGTTGATGCCGGTGAACAGCTCGTCGAGCCCGTCGAGCTCGGGGATCACGACCTGCCCGTCCTGGATGCGACCGCGAATCGTGTTGGCCACGGCGTCGGGCTGCTCGGCGACCTCCTTGGCCATGAAGCTCGACCAGCCGCCCTTCTCGGCGGCGGCGGCATCCCACGACACGTCGAAGGGCTCCGGGGTGACCGGGGTGCCGGCGAAGTCAATCACGGTCACGGCGTCGGGCGTGATCGACACGATCTGGTCCTGACCGATCGCGAGCGCCTGGCGGGTGTGCTCGACGAAGGCCGCGACGTCGGAGCCGAGGAAGTTCTCGCCCTCGCCCAGGCCGATCACGAGCGGGGAGTTGCGGCGGGCGCCGACGACGAGGCCGGGGTGGTCCTGGTGCATCGCGAGCAGGGTGAAGGCGCCCTCGAGGCGGTTCACGACCGAGCGGAAGGCGAGCTCGAGGTCGCCGCCGTTGCCGGCGTACTCGCGACCGAGCAGGGCCGCGGCCACCTCGGTGTCGGTCTCGCTGCGGAACACGACGCCGTCGGCGAGCAGCTCGTCGCGCAGCGCGGCGAAGTTCTCGATGATGCCGTTGTGGATCACGGCGAGCTTGTCGTCGTCGGCGAGGTGCGGGTGGGCGTTGCCGTCGGTGGGTCCGCCGTGGGTGGCCCAGCGCGTGTGGCCGATGCCGGTGGTGCCGTCGGGCAGCGGCGCGTCGCCGAGCGAGTCGCGCAGCACGGCCAGCTTGCCGGCCTTCTTGCGCATCCCCAGCTCGCCGTCGCCGTCGATCACGGCGATGCCCGCGGAGTCATAGCCGCGGTACTCGAGCCGGGCGAGACCGGCGAGAAGGATGTCCTGGCTGGGCCGCGGGCCCACGTATCCGACGATTCCACACATGAGATACAGGGTAAGACGCGATTTTTGCGAGTCGTCCGAACAATAGAGCGCCGACGGCGCGGCGTCACAGCTTGCGCAGCAGCACGCTCTCCACGTCGTGGTCCGGCCCCTTGCGCAGCACCAGGCGTGCGCGATGCCGGGTGGGCATCACGTTCTCGACCAGGTTGGGCATGTTGATCTCGTTCCAGTACCCGAGCGCCGTGGTGATCGCCTCCTCGTCGGTGAGGTGCGCGAACACGTTGAAGTAGGACGACGGATTGCTGAACGCGCCCTGCCGCAGCGCGAGGAAGCGGTCGACGTACCACTTCTCGATGTGCGACGTCTCGGCGTCGACGAAGATCGAGAAGTCGAACAGGTCGCTGACCGCGACGTCGTTGGGCGCGGGCGGCGGCTGCAGCACGTTCAGCCCCTCCACGATCACCACGTCGGGTCGCCGCACCACGACGTGCGCGTCGGGCACGATGTCGTAGCGCATGTGGGAGTAGAACGGCGCGCGCACCTCGGGGGCGCCGCTCTTGACCTCGGTCAGGAACTCGATCAGCGCGCGCCGGTCGTACGACTCGGGGAAGCCCTTGCGGTCCATGAGCCCGCGGCGCTCCAGCTCGGCGTTCGGATAGAGGAAGCCGTCGGTGGTCACCAGCTCGACGCGTGGCGTGCCCGGCCAGCGGCTCATGAGCTCGCGCAGCAGCCGGGCGATCGTGGACTTGCCCACCGCGACCGATCCGGCGACGCCGACCACGAACGGCGTCGTGCTGTCGTCCTCCTGCAGGAAGGTCGAGGTCGCCGCGCCGAGCTGCTTGGTCGCCGAGGCGTAGAGGCTCAGCAGGCGGCTCAGCGGCAGGTACACCTCGCGCACCTCGGTGAGGTCGAGCCGGTCGCCGATGCCGCGCAGCTCCACGACCTCGGTCTCGGTGAGGGGCTGGTCGAGGCCCGCGGCCAGACGCGCCCACTCGGCTCGGCCGATCTCCCGGTACGGCGACAACGGCAGCGTGGGGTCGGGGGTCACGTGCACCATCGTAACGGCGCGCGAGTAGTCTCTTCCCGTGCGCCTGGGAGTCCTCGACATCGGATCCAACACCGTCCACATGCTCGCGGCCGACGTGCGTCCCGGCGGCCGCCCGCTCGCGACGACCAGCGACCGGACGGTGCTGCGCCTCATGCGCTACCTCACCCCCGACGGCGCCATCTCGGAGGAGGGCGTCACCGCGCTCGAGGCCGCCGTGGCCCAGGCCCGCCGCGTCGCCGAGGCGGAGCGGGTCGACGAGCTGCTCGCCACCGCGACGAGCGCCGTGCGCGACGCCCGCAACGGCGCCGAGGTCATCGCCCGCATCGAAGCCGCGCTCGGGCAGCCGCTGCAGGTGCTCGACGGCGAGACCGAGGCGGAGCTGACGTTCCTCGCGGTGCGGCGGTGGTTCGGGTGGTCGGCCGGACAGCTGCTGCTGCTCGACATCGGCGGCGGCTCGCTGGAGATCGCCGCGGGGGCGGAGGAGCTGCCCGACGCCGCCGCCTCCGTCCCGCTGGGCGCCGGCCGCATGACCGTGCAGTTCCTCCCCGACGACCCGCCCGGCGAAGCCGACGTCGAGCGGTTGCGCGCGCACGCCGAGACGACGCTCGCCGAGGTGCTGCCCCGGTTCCGCGCCCTGCCCCGCCCCGACCACGTCGTCGGATCGTCCAAGGCCATCCGCTCGCTCGCGCGTCTGGTGGGCTACCCGGCGCCCGGGTGGTCGGGCAGCGACCGGATGCTGCTGCCCCGCGCGGCGCTCGGCTCCTGGATCCCGCGGCTCGCCCGCCTGCCCGCCTCGGCCAGACAGGAGCTGCCCGGCATCACCCCCGATCGCACGTTCCAGATCGTGGCGGCCGCGGTCGCTCTGCACACCGCGATGAGCGCCCTGCAGGTGGACGAGCTGGAGGTCTCCCCGTGGGCCCTGCGCGAGGGCGTGCTGCTGCGCTACATCGAGGAGCACAGCGGCGCGCGAACCTGAGAGGGGCGCACACCCCCCGCCGCTAGCATGACCGCATGACCTCCCCCGCCGTCGCCCCCTCGCGCGCGGGCACGGTGACGGCGCGTCTCGCCCTCGTCGGCTACCTGCTGTTCGTCGGCTTCACCGTCTGGCTCCCCGCCTCGGTCTCGGCCAAGGTCACGGGGCTGGTGGGCGTCATGGCCGCGTGGGTGTCCGATGCGGGCATCGCCTCGTACGAGCGCAGCGCCGTGGTGCTGGAGATCCTCGCCAACGTCGCCCTGTTCGTGCCGGTGGGCCTGCTGCTCGCGCTCGCCCTCCCGCGGCTGCGCCTGTGGCAGGTGGTGCTCTGCGGCGGTCTGATGAGCGTGGTCATCGAAGCGGTCCAGGGGCTCATGCCCTCGCGCGTCCCGGCCCTCAGCGACATCATCGCCAACACCTCGGGCACGCTGATCGGCGCGGTGCTCGCCCTGGTGCTGCTCCAGCTGGTGGCGGGTGATCGTCCGGCGGCGGCCCGCCGTAGGCTGGTGTCGTGACCACGCCCCACCCCGACGGCCCTCCGGCCGGCATGAGCCGCAGGGAATGGCGCGAGCTCCGGGCGACGACGCCCGCCGCGTCCTCCGCCTCCCCTTCCTCCTCCCCCGAACCCGGGAACGCGCACGCGGACGCCCCGGCGCCCGGCCCGCTCGACGCGCTGCTGCGCCCGGACGCGGGCGGCGACCCCGGCCACCGCCTCACGATCCTCACCGTCTGCACGGGCAACATCTGCCGCTCGCCGCTGGCCGAGGTGATGCTCCGCCGCTCGCTCGAGCCGCTGGGCGTGCGCGTGCACAGCGCGGGGACGCACGCG
>NZ_SSDM01000339.1:0-1113 GCF_004794375.1 Microbacterium sp. K35
AGCCCGGTCGTCGCGGTGCTCGACACGGGCTGCGGCGAGCACGCCTGGCTGCCGTCTGACATCGTCACGCGGCACATCGAGCTCGACGGCGTCCCGGTCGGGCTCACCGACGACGCCGACCCCGAACGCTACCCCGACCTGTACGGTCAGCTCGACGGCGAGATCGACGCGGTGGCCGGGCACGGCACGTTCATCTCCGGGATCGTGCGGCAGACCGCACCCGACGCCGACATCCTGTCGATCCGGGTGGCCGGCGCGCTCGGAGTGGTCGACGAGAGCACCCTGCTGGAGACCGTGGCGCAGGTGGTGGAGCTGCTGCGCCGGCACCGGGAGGACCCGAAGACGGGCTTCCCCATCGACGTGCTCAACCTGTCGCTCAGCTACTACCACGAGACCCCGACCGACGGGCTGTTCAGCCGCACGCTGTACGAGCTGCTGGCGAAGGCGCGCGAGCTCGGCTGCGTGGTCGTGTGCTCGGCCGGCAACGACGCGATCGACCGGCCGTCCTTCCCGGCGTCGCTGTGGCCGTGGCCGGGAGCCGACAACGGGCTGCCCGCCGACAAGGGCGCCCCGCACGTGGCCGTCGGCGCCCTCAACCCGTCGTCGCGCTCGGTCGCGCTGTTCTCCAACGTCGGGCCCTGGGTGCACGTGTACGCCCCGGGCGCGGCGGTCGTCAGCACCTCGCCCGCGTTCGTCGGCGGTGCCCAGGCGGCGACCAGGGCCGACGTCGACGGCCTGGTGCGCGAGACGCTCGACCCCGACGACTACCGGGGCGGCTTCGCGGTGTGGAGCGGCACGTCGTTCGCAGCGCCGTACCTCGCCGGTCGCATCGCGGCGGAGCTCGGGGCCGTCCCGGTGGCGGGCGCGACCCCGGCGGCGGCGGCGAAGGCCGTGTCCGCCTTGCTCGCCGAGCTCCCCGATCCGCACGACCGCGGCTGACCCGCACTCTTCCCCACCGGGGTCGCGGCACGGCATCCTGGATGGATGCCCCTGTCCGCGAGCGAGCTGCATCGGCGCGGCGTCGACGCGGCGAACACGCGACGGTTCGCGCAGGCCCGCCGTGCCCTCGACGCCGCGGCCGCGCGCACCGACGACCCCGAGCTGCGCGCCCGC
>NZ_SSDM01000340.1:0-525 GCF_004794375.1 Microbacterium sp. K35
CCTCGGCGGCGGACGGGTCGCGCTCTCGGGCGAGCTGGGCTCGACGCTCGTGCTGGCCTCGGTCACCGAGCGCCGCGTGTTCGACGTGCTGCCTGCGACCGCGCACGGCTCCGGCGGGTCGAACGCGCCCAGCACGGTGGTGCACGATCCCGTGCGCGGCCTGGTGCACGTCGCGAACCGCGGCGCCGACACGATCCTGACCGCCCGGATCGACGGCGACCGCCTGGTGCGCGTGTCCGAGGTGCCCGGCGGCGGCTCCCGGCCGGAACATCTCGTGCTCACCGGCCGGCACCTGCTGGCGGTGCACTCCGCCGACGGCGCGGTCGTGGCGCTGCGCCTGCGCGACGGGGTGCCCACGGCCGAGGTCGCCGCGGAGACCCGGGTGCCCGGCGCGATCTGGATCGAGCCGCTGCCGCCGCGGAGCTGAGTCGCGGTTGCGGTCAGCGCTCGGGCAGCTCGGGGCGCCAGCGGTTCCGGTGGCTCCGGCGGCTGCCCGCGGGCTCGGACTCCGGCGGTTCCGAGGGC
>NZ_SSDM01000034.1:0-1272 GCF_004794375.1 Microbacterium sp. K35
TGCAGCGGCAGACCACCGACAGGTCGGCGGTCTGCCGCTGCACCTCCTGCACCGCGGTGAGGGCGGCCGCGGCGGCGGCTCCCCGCACCTCCTCCGGCGCGAGTCGCGGGATGTTCGAGGTGTCGCCGTAGCCGCCGTGGACCTCGTCGCGCACCATCTCGCCGTCGCGCAGCTCGATCACGCGGCGACGCATCTGATCGACGAACCCCGCCTCGTGCGTGGCCATGAGCACGGTCGTGCCACCGGCGTTGATGCGGGCGAGCAGCTGCATGATGTCGACGGAGGTCGCGGGGTCGAGGTTTCCGGTGGGCTCGTCGGCCAGCAGCACCTGCGGACGGTTCACGAGGGCACGGGCGATCGCGACGCGCTGCTGCTCACCGCCGGAGAGCTCATGCGGCATGCGCTTCTCCTTGCCCTCGAGCCCGACCAGTGCCAGGGCCTCGGGCACGGCCTGCTGGATGAAACCGCGCGAGGAGCCGGTGACCTGCAGCGTGAACGCGACGTTCTGGTGCACGGTCTTGGACGGCAGCAGGCGGAAGTCCTGGAACACGGAGCCGATGTGGCGACGGAAGTAGGGCACCTTCCGGTTCGCGAGGGAGCGGAGATCGCGACCGAGGACGGCGACGCGACCGCTGGTGGGCACGTCCTCCCGCAGGATGAGCCGCAGGCAGGACGACTTGCCCGATCCCGAAGCGCCGACGAGGAAGACGAACTCCCCGCGTTGCACTTCGAAGTCGACTCCGGACAGGGCGGGCTTCGACGTCCCGCGGTAGCGCTTCGTGACGTTCTCGAACCGAATCATGGCGATTCGAGCCTAAGCGCGGGCTCTGCGCTGACCCGCTGCGACACCCCGCGCGGCCTCAGGCCGTCGACCTGTGCAAACGGTGTCGGCGTCGCTGCCCACTGCTATACATGGAGAGTCGATTCGCGTCACCCACGCGAGCGCGCACACGGAGGGGATTTCCATGACGACACCTGCTGGCTGGTACGACGACGGCTCCGGTCGGCTGCGGTGGTGGGACGGCCAGCAGTGGACCGAGCACTTCGCGCCCGAGACGCCCGCTGTGCCCGCCCAGGAGTCCCCGGCATCCGAGTCCGAGACGATGCCGGGTGCGCCCGCCGCGGCGGTGCCCGACGCGCAGCCCGAGGCCACGGCCCCCGACGCCACCACACCCGACGCCACCACACCCGACGCCACCGCACCGGAGGCCACCGCACCCGAGGCCACCACGCCCGACGCCACCGCCGCCGCCGCCGACGCCACCGCGCTCA
>NZ_SSDM01000341.1:0-1168 GCF_004794375.1 Microbacterium sp. K35
CCCCCGCACCCGCACCCGCGCCCGCGCCGGCGACGGACGGGAGTGGGTCGGCGACGAGCGACCCCGACGCCTGCGGTGCCCAGGCGATGCTGGCCCCGTCGTGTGGCGCCCTGTGGGGCGTTTACGCCACCGAGGGCGGATCGAACCTCGTGACCTCGGTCACCGATCTCGAGGCCAAGGTCGGGCGCAAGTTCGACATGACCATGCGGTACCACGACTTCTCCACCCACGTGCATCAGGGGCAGTTCCCCGACGCGGAGGAGCAGACGCTGGGTCAGGACCGCACGCTGCTGTTCTCGTGGCAGTCGCGCGTCTCCGACACCAACACCATGATCGCGTGGTCGCGCATCACCAAGGGCGAGATGGACTCGTACATCGACTCCGCCGCCGACCGGGTCAAGGCGTTCGGCAAGCAGGTCATGATCGCGTTCGATCCCGAGTTCGACAACGGTCCGAACGAGGAGAAGGGCACGATGGCGGACTACGCCAGCGCCTACCGCCACATCCATGACCGTTTCGAGGCCAAGGGCGTGACCAACGTCGCGTGGGCCTGGGTGTCGACGGGGTACCTCGGCGACGGGAACGACGACCGCATCATGCAGGGCTACCCCGGAGACTCCTACGTGGACTGGGTGGGTTACGACCCGTACAACTTCTACACGTGCAACGGCACCGGGTGGACGACCTTCGCCGACAAGATCGATCAGAAGTACCACTTCTTCACGCAGGGCAGCCTGGGCACCAAGCCGCAGATCCTGTCCGAGTACGGCACCTCGTACAACACGTCCGACCCGGCGCTCGCGCAGGACTGGCACCGCGATATCCCCGATGCGCTGAAGGACTACCCGAACCTGAAGGCGCTCGTGCGGTTCAACTCGCCCGGTGCCCTGGGCACGGGGGAGAAGTGCACGCTCCAGATCGAGAACGGCCCCGGCATGCTCGAGTCGTTCAAGGACGCGGGTCTGGATCCGTTCGTGAACACGCGCGGGAACTGACCCCGCGTCGAGCCCGTCCGCTCGACAGGACTGCGCCCCCTCGGGCGCCGGTGCCTCACACACCGGTGCGCGAGGGGGCGCTCCTCGTGTCACGACCGCGGGCGATCGGCGTCCGCGGGATCCGGCGACGCGCGACCGGCGTCCGCGGGATCAGGCGACGCGACCGGCGTCCG
>NZ_SSDM01000342.1:0-40041 GCF_004794375.1 Microbacterium sp. K35
CCCGCGGCGCCGCGCGAGGGCGAGGTCACGATCCGCGTCCGCGCGGCCGGGGCGAAGGGAGAACCACTCATGCTGAAGCGATTCCTCTGTCGACCCCTGGCGGTAGGGGCCGTGGTGCTCGCGAGTTCGCTTGTCCTTTCGGCCTGCGCGTTTCTTCCCGGGGTGCCAGAGGACCAACCACTCTCGCTTGCGGTGCGTGGCGTAACTCCGATCTTGAGCTGGTGTGCGCCCAGCGCCGAGATCGTCCGCGTGCGTGTGTACTACGGGACGGTGTCTGCCGACGACGCGGAGCTGGTGATCGATGCGAGGGGGCGCCTCCCTGTTGCTCCTGGGGCGGAAGTAACACCTGACGGGCTCCCCGAGGAGTGGGTCGTGGAGCGTCACGAGTACGCCGGGGCGGAGCTTTCGGAGATCGGCGTGACGGTGGACTACGAGGCGCGGGACGCCGAGGGGGAGCTGGTCGAAGGGAGCTTCGGTGCAGACTTCGAGAACGAGGGCGCGTCCGATCTGGATTCTTGGCCGGACAACGGGTGGATCTGGGCGAACGGGACCGTGTCGACCGATCCGTGCGGCATGCCGAGTTCTCACGAGTAATCCGTGAATCGGACCGCGTCGTCTCAGCGCCTGACCGTCCCGGCGGGAGCATGATGGAGGCAACGACGAAGGGCGGGTCATGGCGAAGCACTGGGTGGCGACGGCGGCGGGGTCTCCGCAGTCGTGGGAGTTCGAGGAGTACGACCCCGCGGCGCCGCGCGAGGGCGAGGTCACGATCCGCGTCCGCGCGGCCGGGGTGAATCCGGCCGATGCGAAGCATGTCGCGGCAGCTCGTCCGGGGGTCGAGTTCCCGGTGCCGATCGGCTACGAGGTGTCGGGCGAGCTCACGGCCATCGGCCCCGCGACCCGTATCGGTTCCGGTGAGGCCGCGGTCGGCGACGAGGTCGTGGCCTTCCGCGTGCAGGGCGGTTATGCGACCGAGGTGACCGTGCCCGCCGCGAAGGTCTTCGCGAAGCCGACGACGCTCACGCACCCCGAGGCCGCGAACCTCCTGCTGGTCGGCACGACCGCGGCCGAGATGCTCGCGGTCACCGGGGCGGCACCGGGCGAGACGATCCTGCTGCACGGGGCGTCGGGAGCGGTGGGGGTCAGCGTGCTGCAGCAGGCGCGGCTGCGCGAGGTACGAGTGATCGGCACCGCCGCGCCGGACCGCTTCGATGAGGTACGACGCTTCGGGGGGATCCCGGTCGCGTACGGCCCGGGTCTCGCCGACCGGGTGACCGCACTGACGGACGGCCCGATCGCTGCGGCGCTCGACGCCGTGGGCACCGACGAGGCGATCGACGTGTCCCTCGCCCTGGTGGCCGATCGCCGCCGCATCGTCACGATCGCGAACTTCGCGCGGGCCTCCGCCGACGGGCTTCTGGCGATCGCGGGGTCGATGCCCGACAGCGCCCGCTTCCGCGATGAGGTGCGCAGCGAACTCCTCGCGCTCGCGCAGAACCGCGACCTCGTGGTCCCGGTCGCCCGCACGTTCCCGCTCGCCGAGGCACCGGCCGCGCACCGGCTGCTCTCCACCGGTCACCCGGGCGGCAAGCTCGCGCTGATCCCCGAGGACCGCTGATCCCCGAGGACTAGTCGACCTCGCGCAGCAGCGACTCGACGATCACCACGCCGTCTCCGTACTCGGCGTCGGCCGCGCGCTGGAGCGTGCCGTCGTCCCATGAAACCTGCAGCCACACGTACCCACGGTCGGTGCCGACGAAGACCGCCCCGGGTCCGAGCCGCGCCGCGATGTCCTCCTGCACCCTGGTCAGCTCGCCCTCCGGGGTGATGCCCGTCTTCCCGCCGGTCGGGTCCTCCGGCGCCACCGGGTCGAACAGGGCGAGGAGGATCGGCGGATCCATGACGGTCAGACGCTCGCCGTCGAAGGTGCCGTACACCGCGTACGACCCCCACCGCGTGTCACGCGCGCTCACACTGCCGTCGACGCCGTCCCACGTCCAGTCGTCGAGCGGCACGCCGGCGCACTGCGGAGGGGACGAATCCATGACCGCGCCGAGGCAGAGCGTGGGGCCGTCCGTTCCGTCGATCACGGTGCCCGTTCCGAGCACGCGGCCTTCCGGGGGCGTGGGGTGCGCGTCTTCCAGCCGCTGGTCGGAGGGCACGGTGGTGCTGGTCGGCGGGAGGGTCGCACGGGGTCCGACCGCGCACCCGCTCAGGGTGACCGCTGCGGTCACGGTGGCGGCGACGAGGAGCAGGCGACGCGAGGAAGGGCTCATGTCCATCAGTGTCCCGCGTCGGCTCATCGTCTCAGCGCGGTCGAAACGGCCGCACCGACCCTGCTAGCATGGCGCCATGCCTTTCGGCGGTCTGCTTCTTCTTAGCTGCCGCGACGAGTCCTGACACTAGGGCCTTCCTCGTCGCGGCGCTTGTGTTGGCCCGTCCATTCCGACGAAGAGAAGTAGCCCATCATGCAGAACACTCAGCGCCCGTCCGCGATGCCGATCCACAAGTACCGGCCCTTCCACGAGCAGATCACCGTCCACCTGCCCGACCGCACGTGGCCCGACGCCCGCATCACCGAAGCCCCGCGCTGGTGCGCGGTCGACCTCCGCGACGGCAACCAGGCCCTCATCGATCCGATGTCCCCCGAGCGCAAGCGCGTCATGTTCGAGCTGCTCGTGAGCATGGGGTACAAGGAGATCGAGGTCGGCTTCCCCTCGGCCAGCCAGACCGACTTCGACTTCGTGCGCCAGCTCATCGAAGAGAACCTGATCCCCGACGACGTCACGATCCAGGTGCTGACCCAGGCGCGCGAGCACCTGATCGCCCGCACCTACGAGGCCATCGCCGGCGCGAAGCAGGCCATCGTCCACCTCTACAACTCCACGAGCGTGCTGCAGCGCGAGGTGGTCTTCCGCACCGACAAGCAGGGCATCATCGACATCGCCCTCGAGGGCGCCCGCCTGTGCCGGAAGTTCGAGAAGACGATCCCCGACACGCAGGTCTACTACGAGTACTCGCCGGAGAGCTACACGGGCACCGAGCTCGAGTTCGCGGTCGACGTGTGCAACCAGGTCATCGAGATCTTCGAGCCGACGCCCGACCGCAAGGTGATCATCAACCTGCCCGCCACGGTCGAGATGGCCACGCCGAACATCTACGCCGACTCGATCGAGTGGATGAGCCGCCACCTGGCCCACCGCGAGAACGTGATCCTGTCGCTGCACCCGCACAACGACCGGGGCACCGCGATCGCCGCCGCCGAGCTGGGCTACATGGCCGGCGCCGACCGCATCGAGGGCTGCCTGTTCGGCAACGGCGAGCGCACGGGCAACGTCGACCTGGTGGCACTGGGCATCAACATGTTCACGCAGGGCATCGACCCGCAGATCGACTTCAGCGACATCGACCAGGTCAAGCGCACGGTCGAGTACTGCAACCAGCTGCCCGTGCCGGAGCGCAGCCCGTGGGCCGGCGACCTCGTGTTCACGGCGTTCAGCGGCTCGCACCAGGACGCGATCAAGAAGGGCTTCGAGGCGATGGCGGCGAAGGCCGAGGCGCAGGGCGTCACGGTCGACGAGATCGAGTGGGCCGTGCCCTACCTGCCGGTCGACCCGAAGGACCTGGGCCGCTCGTACGAGGCCGTCATCCGCGTGAACTCCCAGTCGGGCAAGGGTGGCGTCGCCTACCTGCTGAAGTCCGACCACGCGATCGATCTGCCCCGCAAGCTCCAGATCGAGTTCTCCGGCGTCGTGCAGGCCAAGACCGATGCCGAGGGCGGCGAGGTGACGAGCGAGCAGATCTGGTCGATCTTCACCGACGAGTACCTCCCGGCGACCGACACCGAGGCGAAGTGGGGCCGCTTCGAGCTGCTGGCCACGCAGACCCGCAGCGACATGTCGGGTGACGTGGTGCTCGACGTGGTGCTGCGCGACGACGACCAGGAGGTCGCGGTCTCCGGCAACGGCAACGGTCCGGTGGCCGCCTTCGTCGAGGTGCTGCGCGGACAGGGCTTCGACATCACGGTGTACGACTACGTCGAGCACGCTCTCAGTGCGGGCGGCGACGCGCAGGCTGCGGCCTACGTCGAGCTGCAGGTGGGGGACCAGCGTCTGTGGGGTGTCGGCATCGACGGCGACATCTCGACCGCGTCGCTCAAGGCGATCGTGTCGGGTGTGAACCGGTCGATCCGCACGCGCCAGCAGGAGCTCGCGGCGGTCTGAGGTCGCACCACGGAAGCGGCCGGGTCCGAGGGCCCGGCCGCTTCCGCGTGCTCCGGCGGGTGGTCAGACCCACTGCACCAGCTGCCAGATGAGGCCGTTGGGGTCGGCGAACTGGCAGTAGCGCTCGCCCCACGGCTCGGTCTCCGGCGGTGTGACGAAGCGGGCGCCGGCGGCGGCGATGCGGGCGAAGGCAGCGTCGAGGTCGTCCACGACGAACACCAGCAGCGTGCCCTGGCCCGCCGATCCAGCGATCTCCTCCGGGCGGAACGTGGGGAGCCCGGTCTGCAGGAAGATCAGGTTCGGCGGGGAACCGGGGTGCTCGAGCGACACGAAGCCCTCGGCGGACATGGCCTCCGTGAATCCGAAGTGGGTGGTGGCGAAGGCTGCGGAGGCGGCGATGTCGGGCACGTTGAGCGAGAGGGCGGTCTGGGTGATGTTCATGGGTCTCCTGTTCTAAACAACGTACAACGTACATGGTTAAGTGCGCCGACGGCTAGGCTATTCCCGATGGCGAAGAATCTGGTCGATCTGCTGTGGCGTGACAGTGCCGCTGAGACCTCGTCGCGCCGTGGACCGCGAGCCCGCCACTCCACCGACGACGTCGTGACGCGCGCGATCGACCTGGCCGATGCCGACGGCCTCGCCGCGGTCACCATCCGCGCTCTGGCCCAGGCATTGGGCCTCACCCCGATGTCGATTTACACGCACGTCAACAGCCGGGCGGATCTGCTCGTGCTGATGGCCGACGCGGTCCACGGACAGCGCGCACCGTCGGGCGACGCCGACGGGTGGCGAGCCCGCGTCCGCCTCGTCGCCGCGCACAACCTCGCCCTCTACCGCGCGCACCCCTGGCTGCTCGACGTGCACGACCCGCGCACCGCTCTCGGCCCCGGCACCATCGCGACGTACGACCGCGAGCTCCGCGTCTTCGACGGGCTCGGCCTCGACGACGTGGAGCGCGATGCGGCCCTCACGTTCGTGCGGGAGTTCACGCGGTCCGCCGCCGCACGCCTGCGTGACGCCGCGGAAGCGGAGGACTTCGCGCCGATCTGGGCGGACGCCGCTCCGCGGCTCGCGAGCTACCTCGGCGACGACTACCCCCTGGCGCAGGCCGTGGGCCGGGCCGCTGGCGAGGCCATGGGCGGCCCGTCCGATGCGGACGCGGCCTGGGAGTTCGGGCTCGCGCGCGTCATCGACGGGCTCGCCGGTCTGATCGAGACCCGAGACGCGGCGCCCTGATCAGTCCTTCGGCTTGACGATCGCGATGGCCCCGGTCTCCGCGGCGACCTTGCGGCGGTAGAGGCGGCGCTGCTCCGGCAGGGACACGTCGAACGTGACCGCCAGGATCCGGATGACCGCCGTCACGACGATGCCGACGATCGCGGCCAGCGTGATCGGCATGCCGACCGCGTTCGCGATCACGATGAACGTGCATCCTGCCGCAGCCGCGACCGCGTACAGCGAGCCGACGTGCATGATCGCCGTCGGCAGGCCCATCAGCATGTCGCGCAGCACGCTCCCGCCGACCGCGGCGCAGACGCCGATGAACACGGCGGGCACCTCGGGGATGCCGAACGCGAGGGCCTTGCTCGTGCCGAAGGCACCGAACATGCCGATCACCACGGCGTCGAGCACCACGATCGCGGTGTTGAGGCGGGTGAACAGCCCCGCGAGCAGCATGCCGAGGAGCGCGGCACCCGCGGCGGTCACCAGGTACCACTGGTTCTGCAGGGTCGCGGGCGTCTGCCCGAGCAGGATGTCGCGGATGAGACCGCCGCCCATGCCGATCATGATCCCGATGATCGCGACGCCGAGCCAGTCGAGCCGCCGCTGCCCCTGGAATCCGGCGGCGAACATGGCACCCTGCACCCCGCCGAGCCCGACGCCGAGGAGGTCCGCCCACAGCGGAATGGTGAAGAGCGGTTCGGTCACCCGTCCATTGTCCCGCACGGAGGATAATCGGAAGGTGCCCACCTACCGAGACGAAGCGGTGATCCTGCGCACCCACAAGCTGGGCGAGGCGGATCGGATCGTCACGATGCTGTCGCGCCGGCACGGCAAGGTGCGGGCGGTCGCGAAGGGCGTGCGGCGCACGTCGTCGAAGTTCGGCTCGCGGCTCGAACCGTTCATGGTCGCCGACGTGCAGCTGTACGAGGGGCGCTCGCTCGACATCGTGCAGCAGGCGGAGTCGCTCGGCGCGTACGGCACCGACATCGCGGCGCACTACGACCGCTTCACCGCGGCCAACGCGATGGTCGAGACCGCCGACCGGCTGAGCGACGCAGAGGCCACACCGGAGCAGTACCTGCTGCTGGTCGGCGGACTGCGTGCGCTCTCGCGCGGAGAGCACGTGCCACGCAGCATCCTCGACTCCTACCTCCTGCGCGTGATGTCGCTGTCGGGGTGGGCGCCGTCGCTCGACGACTGCGCCCGCTGCGGTGCCCCGGGTCCGCACACCGTGTTCGTCGCACAGCTGGGCGGGCTCGTGTGCCACGCCGACGCCCCCGCGGGCAGTCCGCGCATCGCCGAGAAGACCCTGGCGCTGCTGCGCGCGCTCATCCGCGGCGACTGGGAGCTCATCGACGCCGCCCCGCACGCCGACACCGCTGCCGCCTCCGGCCTGGTGGCGGCCTATGCCCAGTGGCACCTGGAGCGCGGCATCCGCTCTCTCGCGCACGTCACCACCACCCCGGGAGAAGGAGCACGGTGAGCCCGAAGCCCTACACGCACAAGGACGCCGTCGCCTACCGGCCGCTCGACTGGACCGGGGTGTATCCGCCGCCGTTCCCCGCGGTGCCCGAACACGTCGCGATCGTGATGGACGGCAACGGCCGCTGGGCGAACCGCCGTGGCCTCAGCCGCATCGAGGGGCACAAGGCGGGGGAGGAGGTGCTGCTCGACGTGGTCGCCGGCGCGATCCAGGCCGGGGTGAAACACCTCTCGGTCTACGCCTTCTCCACCGAGAACTGGGCCCGGTCGCCCGAGGAGGTGCGCTTCCTGATGGGCTACAACCGCGACGTGCTGCACCGCCGCCGCGACCAGCTCAACGAGTGGGGCGTGCGGGTGCGGTGGGCCGGGCGCAAGCCGCGCCTGTGGGGCAGCGTCATCAAGGAGCTGCAGTACGCCGAGCAGCTCACCCGCGGCAACGACGTGCTCACGCTCACGATGTGCGTGAACTACGGCGGCCGTGTGGAGCTGGTCGACGCGATGCGGGCGATCGCCGCCGATGTCGCGGCGGGGCGCCTCAAGCCGAACGCGATCACCGAGAAGACCGTCCGGCGTCACCTCTACGTGCCCGACATGCCCGATGTCGACCTGTTCCTGCGCAGCTCGGGCGAGCAGCGCACGTCGAACTTCCTGCTGTGGGAGTCGGCCTACGCCGAGATGGTGTTCCTCGACACGCTGTGGCCCGACTTCTCGCGCGAGGAGCTGTGGCGCGCGATCGGCGTCTACCTGTCGCGCGACCGGCGTTTCGGCGGCGCGATCGACACCCCCGACGCCTCGGCCTGAGCACGCAGCCAGCGCTCCGTCTCGCGCGGGTGTGTCAGCCGCACGACGATGAGGTGCGGGAAGCGCTCGACGTAGCCCGGCATCCGCTCGCTCCAGGTGTGCAGCGTCTTCGTCTGCCACGCGAGGATGTTCTGCTCGGGGTCGCGGTTGAGCAGGTTCCACGGCCCCTTCTCGCGGTTTCCGTTCCAGAGTTCCTTCCGCAGAATGCCGCGGGCCAGCGTCCGCCGCAGCAGCCGTCCCCGCACCACCGGGTACGGGTAGTCGAGCCAGACCGCGAGCTGGGCGCGCGGCGTCAGGAACGCGTCGGTGCCCTTGCTCGTGTACTGCCACTCGGTCACCCAGCGGTCCTCCGCCGCGAAGGCGCGCACGTCGTCGAGGAACTCCGGGCGCGGAGTCCAGCCCGGCCCGTGGAACAGCGCGTCGATCTCGACGTGGCGGAGCCCCCACAGCTCGCCGAGGCGACGCGCGAGGGTGGTCTTGCCCGAGCCCGTGACGCCCGCCACGAGCACGCGCTCCGGCCGACGAGGGAGCGGGTCGTCGGCGGAGAGCATCCGAGCATCCTACCGAGCACGGAATACCCCGGGAGTGCATGCGGTTGGATGAAGGTGTGACTGAACCCATCTCCATCGACATCTGGTCCGACATCGCCTGCCCGTGGTGCTACATCGGCAAGCGCAATCTCGAGAAGGGTCTGGAGGCGGTCTCCGCCGACGAGGACGCCCCCCGGGTCACCGTCACGTTCCACTCGTTCGAGCTCTCGCCCGACACGCCGGTCGACTTCCACGGCGACGAGGTGGACTTCCTTGCCGGGCACAAGGGCATGCCGCGTGAGCAGGTCGAGCAGATGCTGTCGCACGTCACCGGCGTGGCCGCGGACGCGGGGCTCGAGTACCGCTTCGACCTGCTGCAGCACACCAACACCGTGAAGGCGCACGAGCTGCTGCACTTCGCGAAGGCCGAGGGGCTTCAGCACGAGATGGAGGAGCGGCTGATGTCCGCGTACTTCACCGAGGGCAAGCACGTGGGTCGCATCGACGACCTGGTGGCGCTGGCGGCCGAGGTCGGCCTCGACGCCGACAAGGCCCGCGCGGCGCTCGAGAGCGAGCAGTATCTGCCCGACGTGCGTCAGGATCAGGCGCAGGCCCGGGCGTACGGCATCCAGGGCGTGCCGTTCTTCGTGGTCGACGGCCAGTACGGCATCAGCGGTGCGCAGCCGCCGGCAGCGTTCGAGAACGTGCTCCGTGACCTGTGGGCGCAGCGCGGCGAGGCCGTCGAGGCCTGACCGCCGCCGGCCGAGAGCATCAGAACGGCGGGGACCCGATCGCGGGCCCCCGCCGTTCTCTCGTTCGCGTCAGACGCGCTGCTGGCGAGGTGCCAGCGGCAGGGGTTCCATGGGCTGGTCGTCGGCGGTGAGATCGATGCCGAGGTCCTTCGCATAGACGACCCGCGAGGCGATGCTCACCTGGTCGCCGCTCTCGGTCAGCTCGAACACGCGCCCGCCGCGGAGGCGGTTGCGCTCCGCTCCGTCGAGGCCGTACGCACCGAAGCCGGTTCCCGGCGCGTAGCCGAGCAGCACGCCGTAGTAGTCGCCCATGTAGTCGTTGACGTGGTCGTGGCCGACGAACACGCCCTTCACGTCGCCACGCTCGACGATCGCGTTGAACATGCCCGAGTTGAGGGGCCCGGGGCACTCGTCCTCGTTGCGCTCTCCGACGATGCCGTGGCGCGCGCGGCCGCGGGCGGCGTCGGCCTCCGTGCGGGTGTCCACGCCGCCCCACCACATGAACCGGTGCTCCCAGAGCGCGATGTGGAGGAACATGAGGGCGGGGACCTTGCGGCCGGCGCGCTGCTCGAGCCGCTGCGACTGCTCGCGATACCAGGCGACCTGGTCCATGCGCACCCAGTCCCAGGTCGGGTAGCCGGCGAAGTCCTGTCCGGCGAGGGCGTCCGGGGCGTAGCGGCCGGAGTCCAGCAGCCAGAGCGCGAACGCCTCCCGGTTCTTCTTCGCCGACGAGCCGATGGTCAGCAGCGTGTTGCTGGTGCCGGTCACGCCGCGCGTGCTCTCCGCGTTCACGTTGTACTCGTATGAGCGGTAGATCTTCAGCATCCCCGCCTCGTCCACGCCCGACTGCGGGAGCGAGTCCTCGTCGTGGTTGCCGTAGGTCACCGCCCACGGGATGCCGCGGGACTCCATCGGCCACACGACGTTGTTGATCGCCTGCTTCACGGCGAGACGGGTCTCGCATCCGCCCGTGATCACGTCGCCGTTGATCACCACGAGGTCGGGCTGCTCCTGGTCGAGCACCTTCTCGATCAGCTCGACGGTGCGGCGGTCGGTCTGCTCGTCGTCCTGCGTGTCGTTGAACTGCACGACCGTGAAGGTCCCGTCGGCGCGGAACCGCAGTCCACGCGCGGCTTTCGCTGTCGAGGCGGCCACGGTCGTGTCGGCGGCTGCGGCGGTGGTGCCGATGGGCAGGGCGGAGCCGAGGGCGCCGAGCGCTCCGGCGGTGAGGACGGTTCGCCGGCTGATCGGCAGTCGGTCGGGCATGCGGTGTCTCCTTCATCTGCGGCGGGTGTGGCCGCAGGGGAGACTAGGGGCGCCGGATGGCGAGGGTCTGACGAGCGCGTGAACACCGCGGCCGTTCGAGGGCCGCGAGCCGCCCGTTCCGGGTGACGCGGGGGTGAACGAGCGCGGCCCCGGGTCAGCGGGGGAGTGCGGCCTCGATCGCCTCGACGATCTCGGGGGAGTCCGGCTTCTGCTTCGGGCGGAAGCGCAGCACCTCTCCGTCGGGCAGCACCAGGAACTTCTCGAAGTTCCACTCCACCCGTCCGGCCTTGCCGCCCGCGTCAGGGGTCTCCTTGAGCGCCTTGTACAGCTCGGACGCGTTCCGGCCGTTGACCTTGACCTTGTCGTTGACCGGGAAGGTCACGCCGTACGTGGTGGAGCAGAACTCGAGGATCTCGTCGACCGAGCCCGGCTCCTGACCGAAGAACTGGTTGCACGGGAAGCCGACGACCGTGAAGCCGCGGTCGCCGAAACGGCGCTGCAGCTCCTCCAGCTGCTCGTACTGCGGGGTGAGCCCGCACTTGGACGCCACGTTCACCACCATCACCACGTCGGCACCGAGATCGTCGAGGGTCTTCTCCTGACCCTGAGCGTCGGTGAACGGGATCGAACGGAGCGCGGAATCGGTCATATGCACAGCTTAGGTCGCCGCATCCGCAGGGGCTCCGGGTCTGGGAGAATGGACGTGCCATGACTGTCGCCACCGCCCCCGCCCGCCCCCTCCGCATCGGCCCGATCGACCTCGACGTGCCGGTCGTGCTCGCACCCATGGCGGGCATCACCAACACGGCCTTCCGGCGACTGTGCCGGGAGTACGGCGCGGGGCTGTACGTGAGCGAGATGATCACGTCGCGCGCGCTGGTCGAGCGCAACGAGACCACGATGCGGCTGATCCGTCATCACGAGTCCGAGACGCCGCGGTCCATCCAGCTCTACGGCGTCGATCCGAAGACGATCGCGGAAGCCGTGCGCATCATCGTGGCGGAGGACCACGCCGACCACATCGACCTGAACTTCGGCTGCCCGGTGCCCAAGGTCACGCGCAAGGGCGGCGGGGCGGCTCTGCCCTGGAAGTCGAAGCTGTTCGCCGACATCGTGGATCAGGCCGTGAAGGCCGCCGGCGACATCCCGCTCACGGTCAAGATGCGCAAGGGCATCGACCGCGATCACCTGACGTTCCTCGACGCCGGGCGCGCGGCGGAGGACGCCGGGGCGGCCGCGGTGGCACTGCACGCCCGCACCGCGAGCGAGTTCTACTCCGGCCACGCGGACTGGAACGCGATCGGCGAGCTCAAGCAGGCCGTCACGAGCATCCCGGTGCTCGGCAACGGTGACATCTGGTCGGCCGACGATGCCGTGCGCATGATGGCCGAGACCGACTGCGACGGTGTGGTGGTCGGTCGCGGCTGCCTCGGGCGGCCGTGGCTGTTCGGCGAGCTGGCCAACGCGTTCGGCGGCGAGGGCAAGACGGTCGATGCCACTCTCGGCTTCGTGTCGGATGCGTTCCGCCGTCACGCCGAACTGCTGGTGGAGTTCTTCGAGGACGAGGACCGCGGGTGCCGCGACGTGCGCAAGCACGTGTCGTGGTACTTCAAGGGCTACCCCGTCGGCGGCGACATCCGCACGGGCCTGGCGACCGCGTCGAGCCTCGCCGAGATCGACGAGCTGCTGGGTCGCCTCGACCGGTCGGCACCGTACCCTGGAGCCGACGCCGAGGGACAGCGCGGGCGCGCCGGCCACCCGAAGAAGACGGCGCTGCCGGAGAAGTGGCTGGAGTCGCGCGAGCTGGCCTCCAGCGCCTCGGAGATGATGCGTGGAGCGGAGATCGAGAACAGTGGCGGATGACCCCTCGGTCGGCGGTCGCGCCGACGGCTACCACCCGCGCGACGCCGAGCGCTTCTTCGCCGAGACGCACCGCTCCGAGCGCGACGACTTCGCGCGCGACAGGGCCCGCGTGCTCCACTCGGCCGCGCTGCGCCGTCTGGCCGCCAAGACGCAGGTGCTCAGCCCGGCGAGCACGGCCGACTTCGCTCGCAACCGCCTGACGCATTCGCTCGAGGTGGCGCAGGTGGGTCGCGAGCTCGCCGCGGCGCTCGGCGTCTCCGCCGACGTGGTCGACACCGCCTGCCTGAGCCACGACCTCGGCCATCCGCCGTTCGGTCACAACGGCGAGCGGGCGCTGAACGAGTGGGCGGAGCCGATCGGCGGTTTCGAGGGCAATGCGCAGTCGCTGCGCATCCTCACGCGCCTCGAGGCCAAGGTGCTCGACGCGGACGAGCACTCGGTCGGCTTGAACCTGACCAGGGCCAGCCTCGACGCGACCTGCAAGTACCCCTGGACGGTGGACAGCCCCGTGCCCGACCCGGGCGGCCGGCTCAAGTTCGGTGTGTACCCGGAGGACGAGGCGGTGTTCCGCTGGATGCGCGAGGGGGCGCCCGGCCGCCTGCGGTGCATCGAAGCCGAGATCATGGATCTCTCCGACGACATCGCCTACTCGGTGCACGACTTCGAGGATGCGATCGTCAACGGCTACGTCGACGTGGCGCAGCTCGCCGACGCTGCGGCCCATGAGGCACTGCTCAGCCGCATCCAGCAGTGGGTGGGCTACGACTTCACGCGCGACGAGCTCGCCGACGCCCTCTACCGTCTGGCATCGCAGCCGATGTGGCTCGCGTCGTTCGACCGCTCGCGGCAGTCGCTCGCACGGCTGAAGAACCTGACCAGCGACCTGATCGGGCGCTTCGCCCGTGCGGCCGTGTCCGCGACGCGCGAGGCCTACGGCACGGCACCGCTGGTCCGCTACAACGCGCACGTCATCGTGCCGCGCGTGATCGAGGTCGAGATCGCCGTGCTCAAGGGCATCATGGGTCAGGCCATCGTGACGATCGACGCACGAAAGGGCGTGTACAAGGAGCAGCGGCGGGTGCTCAAGCGCCTCGCCGATGCCCTGTGGTCGACCGATGCGCTGTGGTCGGCCGGGGCCGACGTGCTGGAGCCCGCGTTCGCCGCCGACTTCGTCGCCGCCGAGAGCGACGCGGAGCGGGCGAGGGTCGTGGTGGATCAGATCGCGAGCCTGACCGACCAGAGCGCGGTGGACTGGCACAACCGGCTCGTCGGGGAGATCGACCCGGCGGAGGTCGGCATCTGGACCCCGCGTCACGCGAGACCCGGCACGCGCACTCCCGTCACGCGGCGTCCCGTCGCCGAAGGGGCGCACTGATGCCGCGGATCCGGCAGGCCGACGTCGACGAGGTGAAGGCCCGCACGAACATCGCCGACATCGTGGGCGAGCGCGTGGCGCTGAAGTCGGCGGGGGTCGGATCCCTTAAGGGGCTGTGCCCGTTCCACGACGAGAAGAGCCCGAGCTTCCACGTCCGCCAGCAGGTCGGCTACTACCACTGCTTCGGCTGCGGGGAGTCGGGCGACGTGTACTCGTTCCTCCGGGCGATGGACCACGTGAGCTTCACGGAGGCGGTCGAGCGCTTGGCGGGCCGCATCGGCTACACCCTGCACTACGAAGACGGGGGAGCGGCCCCGGAGACCAGTGGCCGCAGCCGCCTGTACGCGGCGAACACGGCGGCGGCGGAGTTCTTCCGCGCCCAGCTGCTCACCCCCGACGCCGAAGCCGCGCGTCGGTTCCTCGGCGAGCGGGGCTTCGACGCCGGAGCGGCCGCGCACTTCGGGGTGGGCTTCGCGCCGCGCGGGTGGGACGGGATGCTCAAAGCGCTGTCGGCGCAGGGCTTCACGCGCGACGAGCTCAGCGCCGCGGGACTCGTGTCGACCGGGCAGCGCGGTGTGTACGACCGGTTCCGCGGGCGACTGGTGTGGCCGATCCGCGACGTGTCGGGACAGACGATCGGGTTCGGCGCGCGCAAGCTCTTCGACGACGACCAGGGCCCCAAGTACCTGAACACCCCCGAGACCCCGATCTACAAGAAGGCGCAGGTGCTGTACGGGCTCGACCTCGCCAAGCGCGACATCGCCCGCGGCGACCCCCGGCGCGTCGTGGTCGTCGAGGGCTACACCGACGTGATGGCGTGTCACCTCGCCGGTCTCACGACCGCGATCGCGACGTGTGGAACGGCGTTCGGCACCGAGCACATCAAGGTCCTGCGCCGTGTCATGGGCGACGACAACGCCTCCGGCGAGGTCGTGTTCACGTTCGACGGCGACGAGGCGGGGCAGAAGGCCGCGCTGCGGGCGTTCACGGAGGACGACCGCTTCAACGCGCAGACCTTCGTGGCCGTGGCTCCGGACGGGCTCGACCCGTGCGACCTCCGCCTGCAGCGCGGCGATGCGGCCGTACGCGGGCTCATGGACGCCAAGCAGCCGATGTTCGAGTTCGCGATCGACCGCAAGCTCGCCGGCTTCGACCTCTCGACCGTGGAGGGCCGCGTGGGCGCGCTCCGGGCCGCGGCGCCGATCGTGGCGGAGATCCGGGACCGTCTGCTGCGCCCGGGGTACGAGCGTGTACTGGCACGCCGTCTGGGCATGGACCCGACCGAGGTGCACGGCGAGGTCGAGCGGGCGGCTCGGGGCGCGGCGACCGGTGCGCCGAGGCGCGAGACCTCGACCCCCGACGCCACCTCGGGTGCTCCCGCGGTGGCCGCGGTGACGCTGGCGAGCCTGCCCCGCACCGCCGATGTGGCCGTGGAGCGCGACGCCCTCATGGGTGCGCTGCAGTACGGGCACCAGATCGACGCGGTGTTGCTCGACCGTGCCCTGTCGCAGCCGTTCCGCACGCCGGGGCTCGACGCGGTGCGCGAGGCGATCGCGGCAGCTCCGGACCGGAGCAGACCGGGGTGGGTGACCGATGCGGTCAATGCGGTGCGGGAGCCGTACCGGTCGCTCGGCGGCGAGCTGCTGATGACGCCGTTCCCGGCGCGCGACGAGGCGGGGGCGGTCGCCTCCGCGACGGATCTCGCGCGGCGGCTGGTGGTGCGGCAGCTCGAGCGGGAGAAGCAGGAGCTCCTGGGTGCGGTGCAGCGCGTCCCGGCGGACTCCGACGGCGGGCGGGCTCTGCGGGTCCGTCTCCGTGACATCGATGTGGAGCGTCAGCGCTTCTCGGCCGAGTCGTAACGGGGCGGGGCGCGGTGCAGCGGGCAGGATGGAAGACATGTCCCGCAGGCCCGTCTCCACGTCCGCGATCGAGTGCTCCGATCTGGTGATCGACCGCATCGGTCACGGCACACCGAACCGCGCCGTGGACGGGGTCACGTTCACCCTGGCGCCCGGCGGGCTCATCTGCGTCGCCGGACCCACGGGGTCGGGGAAGTCGACGCTCGTCGCCGCTCTCGCCGGGTCCACCGACCCCTCCGTGCGCGTGGTGGGCGGCAGCGCCCAGGTCTGCGGCATCGACATCCGCCGTCCCGGTCGCAAGCACCGCATCCTCACATACCGCACGGGATTCGTGCCGCAGGGTGCGGGCGCGGATCTGCCGCCGCGGCTCACGGTCAACGAGGTCATCGCCGAGCCGATCCTGATCCGCGAGCGCCGCGTCAACACCAAGGCGCTGTCGATCCGTGTCGCGACGCTGTTGGACGAGCTGCACCTGCCCCTGGGGACGGCGTCGAAGTTCCCGTACGAGTTGAGCGCGGGCATGCGGCAGCGCGTCGCGATCGCCCGGTCGTTCGTGCTCGAGCCGCGGGTCCTGATCGCGGACGAGGTGCTGGCCAACCTCGACCTCGAGGTGCGCCCGGTGGTGTTCGACGCGATCACGCGGCGACGCACCGAGGAGGGCATGGCGGCGCTGCTGGTGACGAACGACGCCGATTTCATCCGCGAGCTCAACGCCGAGACGCTCATGCTTCGCGGCGGCCACGTGGTGGCGAGAGGGGTGGGGAAGGACCTGCTCTGGGTGCCCAACGCGGAGACCGATTCCCGCGGCTGATGGCGACACGCCCGGCGTCCGCCGAAGGGCCGTCGGTGTCACGAACGGCCTTCGGAGTTTGCTAAGCTTGTCGAGTTGCCCGCACAGCGGAGCACATTCCTCGGTAGCTCAATTGGCAGAGCAGCCGGCTGTTAACCGGCAGGTTCTTGGTTCGAGTCCAAGCCGGGGAGCCAACGAGAAGAGCCCCCTCTGCGGAGGGGGCTCTTCTCGTCTCCCGAGACGCGCGTCCTTGCGGACGAGACCACTCAGCAGAGTATCGGTCTGTTCACAGTAAAATGTTACTCTCGTCGCACCGCTGACCTCGTTCGCGGTCGAAGGAGAGATCGATGACGACATCCGACCCCCGCGAACTGCGCTCAGGGCTCAAGCCGCGCCACATGTCCATGATCGCGATCGCGGGCGTCATCGGCGCCGGGCTGTTCGTGGGTTCGGGGGCGGTGATCCACGCCGCAGGACCCGCCGCGATCAGCGCCTATGCGACCGCCGGGGTGATCGTCGTGCTGGTGATGCGCATGCTGGGGGAGATGTCGGTGATGAACCCCGACAGCGGCTCCTTCTCCACGTACGCGGACCGCGCGATCGGTCGATGGGCGGGCTTCAGCATCGGCTGGCTCTACGCGTGGTTCTGGATCGTGGTCCTCGGCGTCGAGGCGACCGCCGGCGCGTTGATCCTCCACCGGTGGATGCCCGGAGTCCCGCAGTGGGGATTCGCTCTGGCGCTCATGGTGGTGCTCACCCTCACGAACCTGGCGTCCGTCGCGTCGTACGGCGAGTTCGAGTTCTGGTTCGCCGGGGTCAAGGTCGTCGCGATCGCCGCGTTCCTCATGATCGGGGTGCTGGCGGCGCTCGGCGCGTTCCCCGGGTTCCCCCCACCGGGGCTCGACAATCTCGTGGCCCACGGCGGGTTCTTCCCGAACGGCGTGCTCGCCGCGTTCTCGAGCATCCTCGTCGTGGTGTTCTCGTACTTCGGCTCGGAGATCGCGACGATCGCCGCCGGGGAATCGACCAACCCCACCGTGGCCGTCCGCAAGGCGGTCAATTCCGTGGTGTGGCGGATCATCGTCTTCTACGTCGGGTCGATCTCCCTGATCGTGCTGTTGCTGCCCTGGAACGACGCCTCGATCGCGAAGAGCCCGTTCGTCGCGGTTCTCGACGCGATCGGCATCCCGGTGGCGGCGGTGATCATGGACGTCGTGGTGCTGGTGGCGGTGCTCTCGTGCCTGAACTCGGGCCTCTACACGGCGAGCCGCATGCTCTACTCGCTGGCTCGGCGGGGCGACGCCCCCGCGCTGCTCGGCCGCACGGCTCGGAACGGCTCGCCCCGGTACGCCGTGCTGGCCGCGACGGTCGTGGGGTTCATCACGGTCGGGCTGAACTACCTGTATCCCGACACGGTCTTCCTGTTCCTGCTGAACTCGTCGGGGGCGATCGCCCTCTTCGTCTGGCTCGTGATCGCCGTGTCGCAGATCCGGCTGCGGCGGGCGGCGATGCGCCGAGGTGTGCAGGTGCCCCTGCGCATGTGGGGCTTTCCGGTGCTCAGCTACGTCGTCGTGGCGGTGATCGTCGCTCTGTGCCTGGCGATGTTCCTCCAGCCGGACACCCTCTGGCAGATCACGATCTCGCTCGCGATCGCGGTGCTCGTCAGTGTTGTCGGCATGCTCCGTCACCGCGCCGGAGGAGGCTCGACGCAGAAGGCGGCCGGGAGCGGATCGCTCCCGGCCGCCGATGCGGTGGTGGACTGATCGTCAGCGCGCGGCGCCGGCGAGGGAGCCCTCGACCTGCCCGGCGGGGTCGACGATCAGGCACTGGATCACGCGGTCGTTCGCCTGCTCCCACGAGTCCTGGCTCGGCGTGAGCGTGGTCACGTCGAGGGCCGACTCCTGGTAGCCGATACCGACGAACGAGGTGAACGCGTCGCCGATGCACCCCTCGGACGCGGCGCCGATGGCGTCCTCCGAGTAGTCGCCGTCGTCCATCGTGATCTCGTGGAAGACCTCTTCGTCGTGCGGCTCGGTGCACGGCACGACGTTCGCGTCGGTGAGCATCCCCGAGCCGGTCTCGAGCATGCAGTCGCCGAGCTTCACGGAGAAGACGTCGATGTTGGCGCTCTCCGTCACCTGGCCGGTCTCCTCGTCGCGGTTCGCGTCACCGGAGCCGCTGCCCAGGATGCTGTTGATCGCGCTGCAGCCGCTCAGGGCGAGCGAGCCCGCCGCGATCGATCCTGCGAGCACGAGCGCGCGACGAGTGCGCATCTTCATCATGTTTCCCCTCCAAAGCGTGGTGCGGGGCATGCTGATATATCCCCGCCGCGAACACGCTATAGTGCCCGAAGTCTGTGACGCAACTCGACGGATGCTGTGCGTGGGCTGAAAGCGCTCAGCCCTCGAGGTCGTCCACCCCGGGCAGCCAGCTCACACCGGGGCGGCCCCATCCGCGCTTGCGGGCGATCTTCTGCGTGGTCTTCCAGTCGGCGTCCGACAGTCGATCGATGTAGAGCACTCCGTCGAGGTGGTCGAACTCGTGCTGCATGATGCGAGCACGCCACCCATCCACTTCGAGCGTCACCGGCGCGCCGTCGAGGTCGATCGCCGTCACGCGCACGCGATCGGACCGGCGGAGCGGGAACCGCTCGCCGGGGAACGACAGGCATCCCTCCGCCTCGAGATCGGGGTCGGGTGCGCCCGGCTCGGGGGGCGTCATCCACAGCACGGGATTGATCAGCACGCCTCGCCAGGGGCGGTCCTCGTCGTCGACGTAGTTGTACGTGTAGATGCGCAACGGCACCCCGACCTGCGGGGCGGCCAGCCCGACGCCGGGAGCGGCGTCCATCGTCTCGAACATGTCGGAGACGAGCGTGCGCACCTCCTCGGTGATCTGCTCGACGGGGGATGCGGGGGAGTGGAGGACGGGATCGCCCATGATGCGAATCGGAAGTACGGCCACGTCACAACCCTAGTCCGCGAGACTCTCCGGGTAGGGTCGTAGTGTGAGCGCAGGGGTGTGGATGGGGATGGCCGAAGACGTCGGCGACCAGCTCGTCGGTGCCTTCCAGAACCCGGGGATCCTTCTCGGCATCCCTCTCGCCCTGGCCGGTGCCGTCTTCATGTCGCTCGGCGCGCAGTACCAGCACCGCGGGGTGGAGAAGGTCGAGCGGCTGAGCGGCTCCACCGGCACCTCCGGGCTCACGTTCGCCCAGATCAAGGGTCTGCTCACGCGCCCGTCCTGGATCATCGGCACGCTGATGCTCGGCCTCGCGATCGTCTGCCAGCTCGCAGCCCTCGTGCAGGCGCCACTGATCGTCGTGCAGCCGCTCGGCGCGATCGCCCTGGTCATCACGACGCTCCTCAACGCGCGGATCTCCGGGCATTCGCCGACCAGGCAGTCGCTCACGGCGATCGTGGCGTGCGTCGGCGGCATCTTCCTGTTCGTGTTCTTCGCGGCGATCTTCGCGACGGAGCAGGACGTGACCGACCGCGAACTGTTCGTGATCCTCGCCCTCCTGCTCGTCGTCATCATCGTGCTCGGTGCGTGCTGGCTGATCCTGCGTCACCGCATGCGCGCGCTGTTCTACGTGATCGGGGCCGGCATCCTGTACGGCTTCGTGGCGACGCTCGCGAAGGTCGTCATCAAGCGCATCGAGGCGGGCCAGTTCGAATGGATCACCGCCGTCTGCGTGCTTGCCCTGGTGTCGGCCGCGGCCGTGGGCGCGTACTTCGTGCAGACCGCCTACAGCTCGGGACCCCCCGACCTCGTGATCGCCGGACTCACGGTCGTCGACCCGCTCGTGGCGGTGCTCATCGGCATGGTCGTGCTGGGCGAGGCGGCCGCCGCGCCGTGGTGGGTGCTCATCATCTTCGCGATCGCCGGGGGCATCGCCGTGTGGGGTGTCGTGGGCCTCGCGCGCTACCACCCGCAGGTGCTCAGCGACAGCCAGGAGCTCGGCATCACCCGGGGGAGCTCGGCTCCGACGCACGCGGACGATGCCGCAGCCGCCGTACCGCCGTCACCGATGCGCGACGCGGCGTCTGCCGTCGAGGAGACGTCTGCCGCTGAAGCGCCGCGCTCTGGCGACGACCCCGAGGCGCGCACGCGCCCCGACGCCCCGTAGCCTCGTTCTCGGTTCGACGCGACGCACGCAGACGCCCGCCCGTCCCCGAGGACGAGCGGGCGCGCGACCGCGGCCGGAGGACCGGCTCAGTAGGTCTGATCGATGAGGTCGGGCGACACCTCGGACGCTGCGGCCTCGTCGACGAAGTACACCGTGCGCTTGCGCCCCTTGGCACCGGCCGCCGGCACGCTCGTGTAGCTCGCGCCCGCCAGTGCGAGGCCCAGCGCGGAGGCCTTGTCCGCTCCCGTCAGCACGAGCCAGACCCGCTTGGACGAGTTCAGGACCGGACGCGTGAGCGTGATCCGCTCCGGCGGGGGTTTGGGGGAATCGCGCACCGGCAGCGCGGCGGCGTCCGTGACCGTCACTTCCTCGCGATCCGGGAACAGCGAGGCGATGTGGCCGTCGGGACCGACGCCCAGGAAGCACACCGCGAAGGACGGCCAGGGGTGGTCGTCCGTGCCGAACCGGGCGAGTTCCGCCGCGTACGCGGCAGCGGCCTCGTCGAGGTTCAGACCGCTGTCGGACGCCGCGGCCTCGTGGATGTTCTCCTCGGGCACCGGGATGTGGTCGAGCAGGGCGTTGCGGGACTGGAGCGCGTTGCGGTCCGAGTCGTCGCGGGGAACGAAGCGCTCGTCGCCCCACCAGAAGTGCACGAGCGACCAGTCGATGTCCGCCGCGCGCGGGTTGTCGGCGACCGCACGGAGCACGGCCCCGCCCATGGAACCGCCGGTGAGGGCGATGTGGGCGACGCGACCGTTCCTGGTGCGCGCCTTGACGCGGGTGAGGAAACGATCGGCGACCCGGAGGGCGAGGGCTGTCGGGGTGGCCTCGACCACGACCCGCTTCTCTGCGGACGATTCCGACATCGGTGTCACTCTCCCGTCTCGGGCGGACCGAGCTTCTCCCAGCCATCCGTGATGACTCGACCGTACAGGAGATCTGGATCCAATCTGCGCAGCTCCTCGGCGAGGCACTCGCGCAGCGTGCGCCGCGGCAGGTGGAGGTCGTGGTTGGGCTGGTCCGGCTGCGTGAGCACGGCGATGCCGGGCGAGGGACGCTCCAGCAGGATGTCACCGGACTCACGCGTCAGACGCACGGACTTGATGCCCTCCTGCCACTCCTCCGGGCTCTCGTACGACCACCGCACCGGCACGTCCAGCGCCATCTGCAGCCACGCGGCGAGCAGAGCCGTGGAGGGGGAGGCGGCGGCCCCGCGCACCTCGACGGCGGTGATGGTCTCGTACGGCGGCTGATCCAGCACGGCGGCCAGCTGCTCGCGCCAGTGCGTGAGCCGCGTCCACGCGAGGTCGGTGTCGCCGGGCGCGTGCGTGCGGCCGAGCAGCGCGAGCCGGTCGCGCACATCGGGCGAGGTCGCGGCGTCGGTGATCCGGCGCTGCGCGATGCGGCCGAGCGGGGAGGACGACGGCGACGCCGGAGCCTCCTCCGGCCACCACGCCACGACGGGGGCGTCGGGGAGCAGGAGCCCGGTGATCAGGCTCTCCTCGTTGCTGGCGGCGTCGCCGTAGGCGTGCAGCACCACGACCTCGCTGGCTCCGGCGTCTCCGCCCACACGGATCTGTGCGTCCAGGCGGGACTCGCCGTCTCCGGTCGTGAGCACGATCACGCGCATCGGGTGCTCACGCGAGGCGTCGTTGGCCGCGTCGATCGCGGCCTCCGCGACTCCGTTGCGCGCGGAGATGACGAGCGTCAGCACGCGTCCGAGGGCGACCGCGCCGCCCTCCTCGCGCACCTTGACGAGCTGCTTCGCGACCTGGCTGACGGTCGTGTCGGGAAGGTCGATGATCACGGGCGTCTCCAGACTCGTCCGTCGCGGGCCAGCAGGTCGTCGGCGGACGCCGGGCCCCACGATCCCGGAGCGTACTGCTCCACCGGGCCGCCCTGGGCCGCCCAGTACTTCTCCACCGGGTCGAGGATCTTCCAGGAGAGCTCGACCTCCTCGTGCCGCGGGAAGAGCGGCGGGTCTCCGAGCAGCACGTCGAGGATGAGCCGCTCGTACGCCTCCGGGCTCGCCTCCGTGAAGGCGTGGCCGTAGCCGAAGTCCATCGTGACGTCGCGCACGTTCGAGCCCGTGCCGGGGACCTTCGAGCCGAACCGGATCGTGACACCCTCATCGGGCTGCACGCGGATGACGAGCGCGTTCTGTCCGAGCTCGGAGGCGTTGCCCCGGCCGAAGAGGTGCTGCGGTGCCCGGTTGAACACGACGGCGATCTCGGTCACGCGACGGCCGAGGCGCTTGCCGGTGCGCAGGTAGAACGGCACGCCCGCCCAGCGTCGCGTGTCGATCTCCAGCTTGATGGCCGCGTAGGTCTCGGTCGTGGACTCGGGGTTCATGCCCTCCTCGTCGAGGAAGCCGGTCACCTTCTCGCCGCCCTGCCAGCCACCGGCGTACTGCCCGCGGGCCGTCGCGAGCGACAGGTCCTCCGGCACGTGCACGGCGGCGAGCACCTTCTCCTTCTCGGCGCGCAGATGCTCCGCCGACAGGCTGATCGGCTCCTCCATCGCGGTGAGCGCCAGCAACTGCAGGAGGTGGTTCTGGATCACGTCACGGGCCGCCCCGATGCCGTCGTAGTACCCCGCGCGTCCCCCGACGCCGATGTCCTCGGCCATCGTGATCTGCACGTGGTCGACGTAGTTGCGGTTCCAGATCGGCTCGTACAGCTCATTGGCGAAGCGCAGCGCCAGGATGTTCTGGACCGTCTCCTTGCCGAGGTAGTGGTCGATGCGGAAGATCGAGTCGGCCGGGAACGCGACCTCCAGCGCCGCGTTCAGCGCGCGGGCCGACTCGAGGTCGTGCCCGAACGGCTTCTCGATGACCACACGCCGCCACCGCTCATCGTCGTCGGCGTCCTGCCCGACGAGCCCGGAGTCCTTGAGCTGCTTCGCCACCAGCGGGAAGTCCTTCGGCGGGATCGACAGGTAGAACGCGTGGTTGCCCATCGTGCCGCGTTCCACGTCGAGACGCTCGACGGTCTCCCTGAGCTTGCGGAAGGAGTCCGGATTGTCGAACTCGCCGGACACGAAGCGGATGCCCTGCAACAGCTGCGCCCAGGTCTCCTCGCGGAACGGCGTCCTGGCGTGCTCCTTCACCGCGTCGTACACGACCTGCGCGAAGTCCTGGTCCTCCCAGTCGCGTCGGGCGAACCCGACCAGAGCGAACCCGGGGGGCAGCAGGCCGCGGTTGGCGAGGTCGTACACCGCGGGCATGAGTTTCTTGCGCGACAGGTCTCCCGTGACGCCGAAGATCACGAGGGCGCTGGGCCCCGCGATCCGATTCAGCCGGCGATCGTCGGGGTCGCGCAGCGGGTTGTGCCCGCGCGAGAGGGGAACAGTCATCGGTGGGGGCTTCTCCTGCTGTTACTTCTGTGCGGCTTCGAAGAGGGTGAGCACGTCGTCGGACGACTCCGTGATCGTCAGCGAGACGACGGGACGCCCGTGCTCCGCGAGCACGCCCGCGTCGCCGGCGGCCTGCGCCTGGATGAGCTGACCGAACGTGAACGGCCGACCGGGGATCTCGAGGTCGACGTCGGTGCGCTCCAGGATCTGCAGGAACACCCCCTGCGCCGGGCCGCCCTTGTGGTACTGGCCGGTCGAGTGCAGGAAGCGCGGGCCCCAGCCGAACGTGGTCGGACGACCGGAGTCGGCGGCGACCAGCTCGCGCAGACCCTGCAGCTGCGGCACCTCGAGACGGTTGACGTACGCCTGGATCGACACGTAGCCGTCGGCGGGCAGCTGCGCCCACAGCGCGTCGAGCACGCCCTCGACCGTGCCGGAGGCCGCGAGAGCCGGGTCCGACACGCGCACCTCGACGCCGTTCTCCACGAACGCGGGGGCGGTGGGCTCGGGTCGGGCATCGAGGAGGCCGCGCGCGGCCACCTTCGCCGACTCGACGTCGGGCTGGTCGAACGGGTTGATGCCGAGCAGGTGCCCGGCGATGGCGGTGGCGTACTCCCAGACGATGAACTGCGCGCCGAGCGTGCCGCTGACGAGGATCTCACCTTCGTGGCGCTCGTGCAGGTGGAACTCGTTCGCGTCGTCGACCAGTCGCACGATCTGCAGGTCGGCGGGCACGGGGTCGAGCTCGGGGGAGACGGGGAGCAGCACGACCGGGAGGATGCCGGTTCCCTCCTTGCCCGTGGACTCGGCGATGAGCTGCTCGATCCAGTCGGGCAGGCCCTTGATGTGGGTGCCGTCCGTGATCAGACCCAGCTTGTCGCGGCGCGGGGTGGTCGCGGCGATGGCCGCGCCCAGGCGCAGGGCCGGGTTCTCGGCGGAGTCGACGGCGACCTCGAGCAGCGAGGCCTCGGCCTCGTTCAGCAGCTCGTCGATGTCGACGCCCGCGAGGCCGGACGGCACCAGGCCGAACGCGGTCAGCGCGGAGTAGCGGCCGCCCACGTTCGGGTCGGCGTTGAACACGCGGTACCCGGCCTCGCGCGCGGAGGCGTCGAGCGGCGAGCCCGGGTCGGTGACGACGACGATGCGCTCGGTCGGGTCGATGCCGAGGTCGCGGAACGCCGCCTCGAACGTGCGACGCTGCGAGTCGGTCTCGACCGTGGACCCGGACTTCGACGACACCACGAGCACGGTCTCGGCGAGGCCCTCGTCGAGCGCGGCCAGCACCTGGCCGGGCGCCGTGGAGTCGAGGATCGTGAGGGGGACCCCCGAGGTCTGTGCGATCACCTCGGGCGCGAGCGACGACCCGCCCATGCCGGCGAGCACGACGCGCGTGACTCCCTTCGCGGCGAGCTCCTCGCGCAGGGCGACGATCTCGGCGACGAGCGGCCGGGAGACGGAGACCGCCTCGACCCACCCGAGCCGGATCGAGGCCTCGGCCTCGGCCGCCGGACCCCACAGCGTGGCGTCGCCGCTCGTGATGCGCGAGGCGACCAGGTCGTGGACGAGGCTCGGGACGGTCTCCTCAATCGCGGCACGCGCGGCGCCCGAGGCGTGGATCGCGAAGGTCATCGCTGTGCCTCCAGTGCCTCGGCGACCTGGGTGAGCAGGTCGTGCCACGAATCGATGAACTTGGCGACGCCCTCGTCCTCGAGCACCTGGGTGACGTCGGTGAAGTCGATGCCGACCTCTTCCAGCCCGGCGAAGACCTGACGGGCCTCGTCGTAGCCGCCGGTGATGGTGTCGCCGGTGACGACGCCGTGGTCGAAGGTGGCCTCGAGGGTCTTCTCCGGCATGGTGTTGACGACGCCGGGGGCGACGAGCTCGGTGACATAGAGGGTGTCGGGCAGCGCAGGGTCCTTCACGCCGGTCGACGCCCAGAGCGGACGCTGGGCGTTCGCCCCCGCCGCGAGGAGGGCCTTCGCCCGGTCGGTCTCGAAGCTCTGCTCGAACAGCTCGTAGGCCAGGCGGGCGTTGGCCAGGCCGGCCTTGCTCTTGAGGGCCTCGGCGGCGTCGGTCCCGATCGCGGTGAGGCGCTTGTCGGTCTCGGTGTCCACGCGGGAGACGAAGAACGACGCGACGGAGTGGACGGTCGACAGGTCGACACCGGCGTCCTTCGCGCGCTCCAGGCCCGTCAGGTAGGCGTCGATGACCTCGGCGTACCGCTCCAGGCTGAAGATCAGGGTCACGTTGACGCTGATGCCGTGCGCGATCGCCTCGGTGATCGCCGGGAGGCCGGCCTTGGTCGCCGGGATCTTCACGAGCAGGTTCGGGCGGTCGATCTTCGCCCACAGCTCCTTCGCCTGCGCGACGGTGCCGTCGGTGTCATGCGCGAGGTCGGGGGAGACCTCGATGGACACGCGGCCGTCCACGTGACCGGACTGCTCCCACACCGGGCGGAAGATGTCGAGCGCGGCACCCACATCCTGCGTGGTGGCCGCGAACACGGCCTCCTCCGCCGAGGCGCCGGACGCGGCGAGCTCGGTGACCTGCGCGTCGTACGACGTGTCGTTCTTGTCGGTGATCGCGTTGGCGAAGATCGTCGGGTTCGTGGTGACGCCGACGACGTTGCGCGACGAGATCAGCTCCGCGAGGTTGCCGGAGGAGATGCGGGTGCGCGAGAGGTCGTCGAGCCAGATGCTGACGCCGGCCTCGGCGAGCTGTGCGGTGGGGGTGCTCATGCGTTCTCCTTGATGGTCTCGCGGGCGGCCGCGACGACGGCCTCGGTGGTGATGCCGAACTTCTCGAAGAGGGTCTTGTAGTCGGCGGAGGCGCCGAAGTGGTCGATGCCGACCGAACGACCGCGGTCGCCGACGATGCCGCGCCACGTGAGCACGGAGCCGGCCTCGACCGACACCCGCGCCGTGACCGACGACGGCAGCACGCTCTCGCGGTACGCCTCGTCCTGCTCCGCGAACCACTCGAGCGACGGGGCCGAGACGACGCGCACGTTCACGCCCTCCTCGGCGAGGGCCGCGCGGGCGTTCACCGCGAGCTGCACCTCGGATCCGGTGGCGACGATGATGACGTCGGGCGTGCCGTTCGGGGCCTCGGCGAGCACGTACGCACCCTTGACGGCCTGAGCGGCGGCGGCGAACGTGTCGCCGGAGGCCTCGCCCTCGCCGCGCTCGAACACCGGGATGTTCTGTCGCGTCAGGGCGATGCCGGCGGGGCCCTCGTGGCGGCGGAGGATCTCCAGCCAGACGGCGGCGGTCTCGTTCGCGTCGGCGGGGCGCACGACGGCGAGGTTCGGGATCGCGCGCAGCGTGGCGAGCTGCTCGATGGGCTGGTGGGTGGGTCCGTCCTCACCGAGGGCGACGGAGTCGTGCGTCCAGACGAAGATGCTCGGCACGTTCATCAGAGCGGCCAGACGCACCGAGGGGCGCATGTAGTCGCTGAAGATGAGGAAGGTGCCGCCGAACGCGCGCGTCGGCCCGTGCAGCACGATGCCGTTCACGATCGCGCCCATCGCGTGCTCGCGGATGCCGAAGTGCAGCACACGGCCGTAGGGGGTGCCCGACCACTCGTGCGTCGACCACTCCTCGGGGATGAACGACGCCGCGTCCTTGATCGTGGTGAGGTTGGACTCGGCGAGGTCGGCGGACCCGCCCCAGAGCTCGGGCAGCTGTGCGGCGAGGGCGTTGATGACCTGGCCGGACGCGGCGCGGGTCGAGACGTCCTTGCCGGCCTCGAACACGGGCAGCGCGTCGGCGATGTCGGCGGGGAGCTCGCGGGCCTCGACGCGGTCGAGCAGCGCCTTGCGCTCCGGGTTCGCCTCGGCCCAGGCGTCGAACGACTTCTGCCAGGCGGCGCGCTCCTCGGCGGCGCGCTCGGCCAGGCCGCGCGTGCGGGCGATCACGTCGTCGGCCACCACGAACGTCTGCTCCGGGTCGAAGCCGAGGACCTTCTTGGTCGCGGCGAGCTCGTCCGCGCCGAGTGCGGAGCCGTGGATCTTGCCGGTGTTCTGCTTGCCGGGCGAGGGCCAGCCGATGATGGTCTTGAGGATGATGAGCGAGGGCTTGTCGGTCTCGCCCTTCGCGGCCTCGATGGCGGCGTAGAGCTCGGCGACGTCTTCGACGTACTCGCCCGTCTTCTTCCAGTCGACCGTCTGCACGTGCCAGCCGTAGGAGGCGTAGCGGGCGGCGACGTCCTCCGTGAACGCGACGTTGGTGTCGTCCTCGATGGAGATCTGGTTGGAGTCGTAGATCGCGATGAGGTTGCCCAGCTGCTGGTGGCCCGCGAGCGACGAGGCCTCGCTGGTCACGCCCTCCTGCAGGTCGCCGTCACCCGCGATCACGTAGACGAAGTGGTCGAACGGGCTCGTGCCCGCCGCGGCCTCCGGATCGAACAGCCCACGCTCGTAGCGGGCGGCGTACGCGAAGCCCACGGCGGAGGCGAGGCCCTGCCCGAGCGGACCCGTCGTGATCTCCACGCCCTTCGTGTGTCCGTACTCGGGGTGGCCGGGGGTCTTCGATCCCCACGTGCGCAGCGCCTTGAGGTCATCGAGCTCCAGGCCGAAGCCGCCGAGGTAGAGCTGCACGTACTGCGTGAGGGACGAGTGTCCGACGGAGAGGATGAACCGGTCGCGGCCGAGCCAGTCGGTGTCGGCGGGGTCGTGCCGCAGGACGCGCTGGTACAGCAGATACGCCGCGGGAGCCAGGCTCATCGCCGTGCCGGGGTGGCCGTTGCCGACCTTCTCGACCGCATCGGCCGCCAGGATCCGGGCGGTGTCCACCGCGCGTCGATCGATCTCGTCCCACTGCAATTCCGACACGTTCATGCCCTTTCCGACAGTTTCGAGGGCGCCCGTATTCCTTGGCGCATCCGCAACTTCCCTGGCGCATTCCGCACCGCCTCGAGGACGGGTGGGGGTGTGCGCAGCATCGGGCGCGCGAGTGCCTTCAGCATAGCGGTGACGGTGGATCCGATCGGTGGCCGGGGGGCACGGAAGGCGTCATCGCGTGTCATACACTGGAGAGGTTGTCCCGTAACGCGCGCGGAGGAGGCGATCGAGATCTCGACGATGTCTGATCAGACCGTACGGAAGTCGTCCATCGGTCGCACGGTGAGCGCTTACGTGACGCTGACGAAGCCCCGAGTCCTCGAACTCCTCCTCGTCTCGACCGTCCCGGTGATGTTCCTCGCCCAGGGCGGTCTCCCGAACCTCTGGCTGGTCCTCGCGACCGTCATCGGCGGATCCATGAGCGCCGGCTCGGCCGGGGCCTTCAACATGTATCTCGACCGCGACATCGACGCGCACATGCACCGCACGGAGAACCGTCCGCTGGTCACGGGCGAGGTGAGCCCGCGCGGCGCGCTGATCTTCTCCTGGACTCTCGCGATCGTGTCCACCGTCTGGCTCTGGTTCACCACCAACTGGCTCACCGCAGTGCTCTCGGCCTCGGCCATCTTCTTCTACGTCGTGATCTACACGATGATCCTCAAGCGCCGCACCGAGCAGAACATCATCTGGGGCGGCATCGCGGGCTGCTTCCCCGTGCTCATCGGCTGGTCGGCCGTCACGGGCTCTCTCGACTGGCCGGCGTTCATCCTGTTCCTGCTGGTCTTCCTGTGGACGCCGCCGCACTACTGGCCGCTGTCGATGAAGTACAAGGACGACTACGAGGACGTCGACGTCCCGATGCTCGGCGTCACGCGCAACGCCTCGCAGGTCGGCCTCCAGGTGATCCTCTACGCGTGGGCGACCGTCGCGTGCTCGCTGCTGCTGGTGCCGATCGCGAACATGGGTCTCGTCTACACGGTGTCCGCGCTGGTCTTCGGCGGCTGGTTCATCTACGAGTCGCACCGCCTGTACAACCAGGCGGTGCGGGGGACCGAGGCGCGGCCGATGCGAGTCTTCCACGCCTCGATCACCTACTTGACGCTGATCTTCGTGGCCGTCGCGGTCGACCCGCTGCTGCCGTTCTGATCCGCAGCGTCCTCCGACGCCGCGGACGCTGACGCGTCGTCCGCCGGCGTGTTGGCGGCGTCCGTGGTCGCCGTCGCATCCTGATCGGTCGCGGACCCGGTCGCGGCGATGACCTCGTTGGGGGACGGCTCATCCATTCCGGCGTCGAGCGCGACGGGCACGGCCGGGACGAGTGCCCGCGCCGCCACGAGGCCGAGGGCGAGGAGCAGGCCGATCAGGCCGGCGCCGAGCACCGCGGCTCCGACCACCACGAGCGACTGGCCGACGTAGACCTCCACCCCCGTGGCCGTGCCATCGAGCAGGGTGCTCGTCATGGTGCCGATCTGGCCGGCGATGAGCCATCCGCCGACGCCGATCGCGGCGAGGGACACGATGAGGAGAATCCAGAATCCGATGCTTCTGGTCAGTGTTCTGTGCATGCCGACCAGGCTGACCGATGCCCTGATGAGGCCCCGGTGCGCACGCTATGGATCGTCTGTGCGGCTCAGCGCCCGGTGAGCGCCGGGGCGGGTTCCTCGGCCGCGACGTCCGTCCGCACCGGGCGCTTCAGGTGCAGCACGACCACGGTGTACGTCGCGGCCGACAGCGAGGCGAGCACCATGTGGATGCCGACCAGGATCGGCGGCAGCCCCTCGCGCGCCTGCCACACCCCGACGCCGACCTGCACCAGGATCGCGAGCACGAGCACGAGCAGCCAGCGGCGGGGCTCCAGGCGGAGTGCCCAGGCGGTGATCGTGAGGAACAGCACCAGGGCGGCCAGCACGTAGCCGGGCCAGGAGTGCACGTGCGCGAGGACGGTCGCGTCGAAGCCGTGGCGCAGCACGTCCGCATCACCCGAGTGCGGCCCGGAGCCGGTGGTGAGGACGCCGAACAGGATCGTCACCGCGAGCGCGAGTCCTGTCACATGCGTGACGATCGCGAACCAGCTCGGCACGGCGCGTTCGCGGGGCCCCGGTGCGGTCTTGAGGCGCACGAGGAACGCGGCCGTGACGCACACGAGAAGCAACGACGAGGTGTAGTGGAAGCCCACGATGAAGGGGTTCAGCCCGGTCAGGACCGTGATGCCTCCGACGAGGGCCTGAGCCACCACACCGATCAGCACGAGCCACGCCAGGAGCACGAGGTCGCGACGCGTGGCCGTGGTGCGGACGGAGTGGACGGCGGCCGCGATGACGGCGAGCAGCAGCACGCCGGAAGCGATCGGCGAGGCGGGGAAGTGGAAGGGGAAGGCGATCGCGAAGGCGATGCCGGCCGCGACGATGCCGCCGAGCGCGAACCACAGCGCCTTCGTGACCGCGCGACGCCCGTTCACCGTGTACAGGACGAGCAGCACGACGGTGAGAGCGATGATGCCGACGACGCCCGTCATCAGCCGGTTGCCGAACTCGATGATGCCGTGCACCCCCTGCACTTCGAGGATGGGCACGAGCGACTCGGGCGTGCACAGCGGCCAGTCGGAACAGCCGAGGCCGGAGCCGGTCAGACGCACCGCGCCGCCGGTGCCGATGATGATCGTCTCGCTGACGAACGAGAGCCACGCGAAGACGGTCAGCGCCTTCGCCCACCCGCGGGATCGCGGAACGGGGGTCGTCCGAGTCGTCGGAGGGGTGGTGATGGTCGTCTCGGGCATGAGTCCTCCGGCTCGTCGGCGACGTGGCGCGCGGCCCGTCCGCCAGGCGGAACCTGTAGAATCGGATTGTTGCGATGAGCGCTGACCGCGCTGAAGCATCGTCAACAGTTTAGGCGCGATGGAAGCGCCGATGATGAGGGCCCACCAACGGCACCCGCTCCCGCAGACTCGACGGGGATCAGGTGTGTCGGGGCGGATGACACCGTTTGGGACCTGTGAGGAGAGTGTTGCATGTCGGATGTGCTGATCGACCGCCCGGAGCTTGACGGTCTGGGGGTGTACGAGTTCGGCTGGCACGATGAAGACGCCGCGGGTGCCGTGGCGAAACGCGGCATCTCCGAAGAGGTGGTCCGCGGGATCTCTGCCCTCAAGAACGAACCCGAGTGGATGCTGAAGACCCGTCTGAAGGGGTATCAGCTCTTCGGTCGCAAGCCGATGCCGACGTGGGGCGCCGACCTCAGCGACATCGACTTCGACAACATCAAGTACTTCGTCCGCTCCACCGAGAAGCAGGCGCAGAGCTGGGAGGACCTCCCCGAGGAGATCCGCGAGACGTACGAGCGCCTGGGCATCCCCGAGGCGGAGCGTCAGCGCCTCGTGGCCGGCGTCGCCGCGCAGTACGAGTCCGAGGTCGTGTACCACCAGATCCGCGAGGACCTCGAGGCCCAGGGCGTCATCTTCATGGACACCGACACGGCGCTGCGCGAGCACCCCGAGTTCTTCGAGGAGTACTTCGGCACGGTCATCCCGGCGGGCGACAACAAGTTCGCCGCACTCAACACGGCCGTGTGGTCGGGCGGCTCGTTCGTCTACGTCCCGAAGGGCGTGCACGTAGAGATCCCGCTGCAGGCGTACTTCCGTATCAACACCGAGAACATGGGCCAGTTCGAGCGGACCCTGATCATCGCCGACGAGGACAGCTACGTCCACTACATCGAGGGCTGCACGGCTCCGATCTACAAGTCCGACTCGCTGCACTCGGCCGTGGTCGAGATCATCGTGAAGAAGAACGCCCGCGTGCGCTACACGACGATCCAGAACTGGTCGAACAACGTCTACAACCTGGTCACCAAGCGCGCCGTGGCACACGAGGGCGCGACCATGGAGTGGGTCGACGGCAACATCGGCTCCAAGGTGACGATGAAGTACCCGTCGATCTACCTGATGGGCGAGCACGCCAAGGGCGAGACCCTCTCGGTCGCCTTCGCCGGTCCCGGTCAGCACCAGGACGCGGGCGCCAAGATGATCCACATGGCGCCGTACACGCAGTCGTCGATCGTCTCGAAGTCGATCGCCCGCGGCGGCGGTCGCGCCGGCTACCGCGGTGAGGTCCGCGTCGACGCCAACGCCCACCACTCGGCGAACACCGTCCGTTGCGACGCGCTGCTCGTGGACACGAAGTCGCGCTCCGACACCTACCCGGCCATCGACATCCGCGTCGACGACGTGCAGCTCGGCCACGAGGCCACGGTCTCGAAGGTCAGCGAGGAGCAGCTCTTCTACCTCCAGTCCCGCGGCATGCCCGAGGACGAGGCGATGGCGATGATCGTGCGCGGCTTCATCGAGCCGATCGCGCGCGAGCTGCCGATGGAGTACGCGATGGAACTGAACAAGCTCATCGAGATGGGCATGGAAGGATCGGTCGGCTAAATGGCGGCCTCGACGACAGCGCCCACGGAGGCGCAGCACACGAACGCGCACATCGACCCGGCCGCCCAGGTCGCCGACGCCGGATTCGTCCCGGTGCAGACGCGCTCCGAGCGCCCGCACTCGTACGACCCGGACGACTTCGGCGCCCCCAGCGGCCGTGAGGTCAACTGGAAGCACACGCCGGTCGCGCAGCTGACGCCGCTGTTCCAGACGGCGGAGGCGAACGACGGCGTCGCGTACGCCTTCAGCTCCGGCGGGCAGTACGTGGCAGGACCGCTCGCCATCGGCGCCGCTCCGCGCGGCGAGGTCTTCCTCCCCGAGGACATCACGGCCGCCGTCGCCTGGCAGGGTGCGAGCGAGGCGGTGCACGTGCGCATCCCGCGTGAGGAGGAGGTCGCCGAGCCGATCTTCATCTCCGTCACGGGTACGGGTGCCGACCGCCGCGCCGACGCCCACATCGTGATCGAGGCGCTGGAGCACAGCGTCGCGACCGTGGTGCTGCAGCACAAGGGTTCCGCGCAGTACGCGCAGAACGTGGAGATCATCGTCCGCGATGGCGCGAAGCTCACCGTGGTCACGGTGCAGCAATGGGAGGACGACGCGGTGCACGCGGCCGCGCACCAGGCCCGCGTCGGCTCCGACGCCACGCTCAAGCATTTCGTGGTGAGCTTCGGCGGCGGCCTCGTGCGCGTGAACCCGAGCGTGGAGCTCGCGGGCGCGGGTTCCGAGGGCTACCTCTACGGGCTGTCGTACGCGGACGCCGGGCAGCACCTGGAGAGCCAGGTCTACCTTCACCACAAGGGTCCGCACACCACGGGCGACGTGCTCTACAAGGGTGCCCTCCAGGGCGCGAGCGCGCACAGTGTGTGGATCGGCGACGTGCTGATCGGCGCCGACGCCACGGGCACCGACTCGTACGAGGCGAACCGCAACCTGGTGCTCACCGAGGGGGCGCGCGCCGACTCGATCCCGAACCTCGAGATCGAGACGGGCGACATCGTCGGCGCGGGCCACGCGAGTGCGACCGGTCGCTTCGACGACGAGCAGCTCTTCTACCTGCAGGCCCGCGGCATCCCGGAGGAGGAGGCGCGGCGTCTCGTCGTGCTCGGCTTCCTCACCGACATCGTGCTGCGCCTCGGTATCCCGACGCTCGAGGCGGAGCTGCTCGCCGCCATCGAGGCCGAGCTCGCCGAGGTGGACGCGTGACCGCCGAGCGCGTCTGCGCGGTCTCCGACCTGGAGCAGGACACCCCGCTCCGCGTCGAGCCGGGCGGCGTGCCCATCACGGTGATCAAGGACGGCGATGGCGTGATCCACGCCATCGGCGACACCTGCACGCACGGCGACATCTCGCTGTCCGAGG
This sequence comes from Microbacterium sp. K35, assembly GCF_004794375.1. Taxonomy (NCBI): domain Bacteria; kingdom Bacillati; phylum Actinomycetota; class Actinomycetes; order Micrococcales; family Microbacteriaceae; genus Microbacterium; species Microbacterium sp. K35. The sequence continues at coordinate 34,280 of NZ_SSDM01000342.1, forward strand.
GCTTCGTGGAAGGCGACACGGTGGAGTGCTGGGCTCACGGCTCGGCCTTCTCCCTGATCACCGGCAAGCCCCAGAACCTCCCCGCTTACGAGCCCGTCCCGGTCTATGTCGTCGAGATCGACGGCGACGACGTGCTCATCGATCCTGCTGTGACGAAGGAAGTCTGAAGAATGTCTGTTCTCGAGATCCGCGACCTGCACGTGACGGTCGAGACCGAGGCGGGGACCACCCCGATCCTCAACGGAATCACCCTCACCATGAACACCGGTGAGACCCACGCCATCATGGGCCCCAACGGCTCGGGCAAGTCGACCCTGGCCTACACGATCGCCGGTCACCCGAAGTACACGGTGACCTCCGGCTCGATCACGTTCGACGGTGAGGACGTGCTGGCGATGAGCGTCGACGAGCGCGCCCGCGCCGGGCTCTTCCTCGCGATGCAGTACCCGGTGGAGATCCCCGGCGTCACCGTGACGAACTTCCTGCGCACGGCGAAGACCGCGCTCGACGGCGAGGCGCCCTCGATCCGCCAGTGGACCAAGGACGTCAAGGAGTCCATGGCGAACCTGCGCATGGACCCGAAGTTCGCGCAGCGCAACGTCAACGAGGGCTTCTCCGGCGGCGAGAAGAAGCGCCACGAGATCCTGCAGCTCGAGGTGCTCAAGCCGAAGTTCGCCGTGCTCGACGAGACCGACTCGGGTCTCGACGTCGACGCGCTGAAGATCGTGTCCGAGGGCGTGAACCGTGCCAAGGAGTCCACGGGACTCGGCGTGCTCCTGATCACGCACTACACCCGGATCCTGCGGTACATCCGCCCCGACTTCGTGCACGTCGTCGTCGCGGGCAAGATCGTCGAAGAGGGCGGGCCCGAGCTCGCCGACCGGCTGGAGAACGAGGGCTACGACCGGTTCCTCGACCCTTCCGCCCCGATCGAGGCGTAGGCTGAGCCGTATGACAGCGACCCTCACGGATGAGAAGTACGACGCGGTCACCGAGGCGCTCAAGGACGTCATGGACCCGGAGCTCGGGATCAACGTCGTCGACCTCGGCCTCATCTACGACCTCGCCTGGGATGACGAGAACGATGCTCTCGTCATCCACATGACGTTGACCAGCGCGGGCTGCCCGCTGACCGACGTCCTCGAAGACCAGACCGCGCAGGCTCTCGACAACGTCGTGGACCGGTTCCGCATCAACTGGGTGTGGATGCCGCCGTGGGGTCCGGAGCGGATCACGGACGACGGGCGCGACATGATGCGCGCGCTGGGATTCGCAATCTGACGCTGAAGACAGTGATGCACGACGGAGCGGGCGCGGAGACGCGCCCGCTTCGCTGACTCCGCGGTGAGGCGGGGACGAGAACTCGGGAGATCGAATGTTGCATGTTCAGGCCCTGTCCCTGGCGGAGCTCCGTGAGCGCAGCAGCGAGAAGTGGCGCGAGTACCCCGCCGATGTGCTTCCGCTCTTCGTCGCCGAGACCGACTTCCCCCTCGCCCCCGCGATCACCGCGGCCCTGCACCGTGCGGTCGAGCGTGGCGACACGGGGTACATCGCCTCGAAGACGCCGCTGGCCGAGGCGTTCGCGGGCTTCGCGCGCCGCCGTTACGACTGGGCGGTGGATCCCGCTCGCACTCGCAGCACGGCCGACGTGAGCATGGGCATCGTGGAGATCCTGCGCCGCGTGACGCAGCCGGGGGAGCGGGTCGTCGTCACCCCGCCCGTGTACCCGCCGTTCTACGACCTCGTGGAGGAGGCCGGTGCGGAGGTGCTGCGGGTGCCGCTGCGCGACACGGGCACGGGGTGGGAGCTCGACCTCGACGGGATCCGCGGGGCGTTCGACGACGGTGCGACCGCGATCCTGCTGTGCAACCCGCACAACCCGACCGGCACGGTGCACGACCGAGACGCCCTCGCCGCGCTGGCGGAGATCGCTGCCGAGTACGGCGCCGCCGTCGTGTCCGACGAGATCCACGCGCCGCTCGCCCAGCCGGGGACCGGGTTCACGCCCTTCCTCGCGGCGAGCGAGACGGCCGCACGCGTCGGCTATGCGGTCGTGAGCGCCAGCAAGGCGTTCAACCTCGCCGGCCTGAAGTGTGCGCTGATGGTCACGGCCGACGACGACACCAGCGCCGTGGTGCGAGGGCTCCCCGTGGAGGTCGAGTGGCGCACCGGTCAGTTCGGTCTGCTCGCCTCGGTCGCAGCGTTCGCGGAGGAGAGCGATGCGTGGCTGGACGGGCTGCTCGACACGCTCGACCAGAACCGCGTGCTCCTGGAGGACCTGCTGGCGCGGCATCTTCCCGGTGCCCGCTACCGGATCCCGGACGCGGGCTACCTGGCCTGGATCGACCTGTCGGCTCTGGGCTGGGGCGACAACCCGGCCAGGCGGATCCTGCGGGATGCGAAGGTCGCCCTGCACTTCGGCCCGGCGTTCGGCACCGAGGGAGCGGGCCACGTGCGACTGAACTTCGGGACGAGCCCGGAGATCCTGACGGAGGCCGTCGAGCGGATCGCCGCGCTCGTGGAGCGATGACCGCGCCGCAGCCCGTCGCATCGATCTGGGATCGCGGCCGAATCTGGGTGACGGTGGGCGCGGTCGCGCTCATCTTCCTCGCCGCGATCGAGGCGCTCGCGGTCACCACGGTCATGCCGATCGTGAGTGCGGCGCTCGACGGTGAGGCGCTGTTCGCCGTCGCGTTCGCCGGCACCCTTGCGACGAGCGTGATCGGGATGGTCGCGACCGGTGCCTGGTCCGACGCGCGCGGGCCGCGCGGCGCGCTGTACGTGGCGGTGGCGCTGTTCATCGTCGGCCTGCTGATCTCGGGCTTCGCGACGTCGATGCCGCAGTTCCTGATCGGTCGGCTCGTGCAGGGGCTCGGCACCGGCGGTCAGACGGTCGCGCTGTACGTCGTGGTCGCGCGGCTCTACCCGCCGGAGCTGCACGGGCGCGTGTTCGCGGCGTTCGCGGCCGCCTGGGTCGTCCCGTCGATGGTGGGGCCGTTCCTCGCGGGAGCGGTCGCGGAGTACCTGCACTGGCGCTGGGCGTTCCTGGGCGTCGCGGTGCTCACCGCGATCGCCTTCCTGATGATCGCGGTCCGGCTGCGTGGTGTCGACCTGGGCGGCGGCGAACCCCAGGACCGGCGTGCGCTGCGCCTCCGCCTGCTGCTGGCCGTCGTGGTGGCGGCGCTGGCGGTGGTGATCGGCGTCTCGGCCGAGCTCGACCACGGGGTGCGCTGGCCGGTCGCCGTGGCCGCGATCCTCGGGATCGGCGTCGCGGTGCTGCCGCTGCTCCCCGCCCGTACCCTTCACGCGGGAGCCGGGTTGCCCAGCGTCGTGCTGATGCGCGGCGTGGCGGCCGGCGCGTTTTTCGCGGCGGAGGCCTACATCCCCTACCTGCTCATCCGGAAGTACCACTTCACCGCCACGTGGGCGGGGGTGGCGCTCATGCTCGCGGCGTTCGCGTGGGCTGGAGCATCGGCGCTGCAGGGGCGCTACGGCGAGCGGCTAGGCAACCGCCGCATCACGCTGCTGAGCCTCGGCGCCCTCCTGGTGGCGATGCTGGCGGTGCTCGCGGCGGCCGTGTTCCCGGTGTCGCCCGTCGTGGTGATCCTCGGGTGGGCGTTCGCGGGTGGCGGCATGGGGCTGCTGTATCCGCGCCTGACGGTGCTCACGCTGGCCTACTCAGACGAGTCGAACCAGGGGTTCAACTCCTCGGCGCTGTCGATCTCCGACGCGACGGGGTCCGCGGTCGCGATCGCGGTCGCGGGGCTCGCCGTGGCCACCCTCGGCGGCGGTCCTGGTGCCTTCGGCGTGGTGTTCGCGTTCGGTCTCGGTCTCGTGCTGCTGGCGCTCGTGCCGGGTCTCAGGCTCGGGCACGCCGCGGAGCCCGCGGTGCGCTGACCTCGCCCGCGAGCGCCCGCACGCCCAGGTCGAACGCGCGGTCGAGACCCGCCGTCACGTCGATCTCGTCCGAGGGTGGCAGGGCGCCATGGCTGTCGGCGTGCATGCGCTGCTGCACGAGCGTCGCGTGGCCGAGGACGAAGTGAAGGATCGCGGTCGCGCGGGTTTCGGGATCGTCGGCGCCGTCGCTCCGCAGCGCGGCGATGAGCGCGTCGAGCGCGTGCGCCGAGCCGAGCTGGAGCGCGTAGGTGCTCAGCACGAGCTCGGCGCCGTCGCGGTGGGCGAACAGAGCATCCCGCAGGCCGCGGGCGGTGGCGAGGACGCCGGTGGTTCCGCGGGGGACGCTCGCGGTGATGCGGTCGGCGAGATCGGCGAGCAGCTCCTGCTTGCTCGCGAAGTGCCAGTAGAGAGCACTGGGCTGCACGTCGAGCCGCGCGGCGATGCGCCGCATCGAGAGGTCGGCCAGACCGACCTCGTCGAGCAGGGCGAGAGCGCTGCGGGCGACGCTGTCGCGGTCGTGTCGGGCCGGATTGGGCTCGGGGGTCATGACCCCACTATAGTGAACGGCGTTCAGGTGAACGGTGTTCAGGAGGTGGGAGTGCGCGAGCAGCGTCGGGCCGAGGAAGCCGCCGCATCGATCGTGCTGGAGCACGTGCGGGTCGAGGTCGACGGCCGGGCCATCCTCGATGACGTGAGCCTCGACCTCACCGCACGACGCATCGCCGTGATCGGGGCGAACGGCTCGGGAAAGTCGACGTTCGCGCGTGTGCTGGACGGCCTGGTCGTGCCGACGGCGGGCACTGCGGTCGTGCACGGGCTCGACGTGGTGCGCGACACGCGGGAGCTCCGACGCCGCGTCGGCTTCGTGTTCACGGATCCCGACGCGCAGATCCTCATGCCGACGCCCGCGGAAGATCTCGCCCTGTCGCTGCGGGGCCTCCCGCGCGCGGAGGTCGACCGACGCGTGCGCGAGACCCTCGCGGTGCATGGGCTCGAGGCGCACGCGGACGTGCCGGCGTCGTCGCTGTCCGGCGGGCAGAAGCAGCTGCTCGCGCTGGCGGCCGTGCTCGTGACCGAGCCGCGGCTGCTCCTGGCCGACGAGCCGACCACGCTTCTCGACCGGCGCAACGCCCGGCGCATCGCGGAGCTGCTGATGGCGCAGGAGGCGCAGGTCGTGGTGGCCACGCACGACCTCGACCTGGCCGCGCGCTGCGACCTGGCCGTGCTGTTCGAGGGCGGGCGAGCCGTGGCCGTGGGTCACCCGGATGCGGTGATCGACGAGTACTGCCGGGTGTCCGCGTGATCTCGCTCTACCGCCCCGGCACGAGCGTGCTGCATCGCCTGCCGGCGGGGGTGAAGCTCGCGGGGCTCGTGCTCTGCGCGCTCGGTCTGACCCTGCTTCCGCCGCAGCCCGTCGTCGTGAGCGTGGCCCTCGCCGCCACGGTCGTGCTCTATCCGCTCGGAGGGCAGAGTCCGCGCACGCTGCTCGTCGAACTGTGGCGGTTGCGATGGATCCTCCTCGTGCTGGGGGTGATGCTGGCGGTGTTCGTCTCGCCGATCGCCGCGTGGGTCGGCGCCGGTCGGGTCGCGGCGCTGCTGCTCGTCGCCGCACTGGTGACGATGACCACGCGGATGTCCGACCTGCTCGATGTGCTGCAGACGGTGCTGCGGCCGCTGCGTCGCTGGGGTGTCGATCCGGAGGTCGTCGCGCTGACGCTGTCGCTCACGCTCACGATGGTGCCGGTGGTCGCGGCGTTCGTCCACCGGCTCCGTGAGGCCGAGCGCGCTCGAGGGGTGCGCCTGGGGCCGCGCGCGGCGGTGCCGCTCCTCGTGCTCACCCTCCGGCGACTTCTTGTCGACCGTGC
>NZ_SSDM01000343.1:0-659 GCF_004794375.1 Microbacterium sp. K35
TGCCGGGGCTCCCGCTGCACCCTCACCGGCCCCGGCACCGTCCGCGGCTCCCGCTGTGCCGACGCCCGCCTCGACCGTGGCACCGGCCGCGTCGGCTCCCGCAGCGCCCGCGTCCTCCGCGGCGAATGAGGCGGTGTCGTCCGATCGGGCCTCCGATCCCGCGAGCCCCGATCGCTCCACCTCCACCTCCGCCTCCACCTCCACCTCCGCCTCCGGGGGCTCCGACGCCGGAGGCTCGGCCGCCGCCGACGACACCGCGTCGGCGCCGTCCGTGTCTTCGCCGCCCCCCGCCGGCCCGGTCACGTTCGACCGCATCCGCGCGGCGTGGCCGGCGGTGCTCACCCGGCTCGAGGGCATCAGCCGCACGTCGTGGCTGCTCGCCACCGCGGTGCAGCCGCTCGCGTACGACACCGACTCCGAGGTGCTCACGCTCGGGTTCACGAGCCAGCACGACGTGGCGAAGTTCAAGGGCACCACGCCCGGCTCCGGTCCGTCCGACCACCTGCGCTCCGCGATCGAGCAGGAGGTCGGCGTCCGGGTGAAGTATCTGCCGGCGCCGATGCCGCAGGGGGGAGCGCCGCGCCAGCCCGCATCCTCCGGGTCCAGCGCCCCCGCCGACGCCGCACCCGCATCGGAGCCTGCCTCAGCGGCGCGAGCCC
>NZ_SSDM01000344.1:0-3398 GCF_004794375.1 Microbacterium sp. K35
CTCCCCGTCGACCGCACGCAGCGCGCGTTCGACGGGGAGCGGGAGCGTCCCCGCGCCTCGACCGGTGGCGCCTACCGCACCGAGCGTCCGCGCCGGGAGGAGCGCCCCAGCCGCAGCGACTGGAACGCCAAGCCCAAGGACGCCTTCACCCCGGGCGCCGACGTGGTGCATGAGCGCCTCGAAGCGCAGGCCGTGCAGGCCGTCGAGGTCGAGAACGTGACCTTCGCCGACCTCGGGCTCGGCTCGAACATCACCGAGACGCTGAAGAACCTCGGCGCCGAGACGCCCTTCCCGATCCAGGCGGCCAGCATCCCGGCCGTGCTGGAGGGGCGCGACGTGCTCGCCCGCGGTCGCACCGGCTCCGGCAAGACCATCGCGTTCGGCGCGCCGCTCGTGGAGCGCGTGCTCCAGTCGCAGGCGGGCAAGCGCCGCGAGTTCGGTCGTGCCCCGCGCGCGATCATCCTCGCCCCGACGCGCGAGCTCGCGCTGCAGATCGACCGCACGATCCAGCCGATCGCCCGCAGCGTCGGACTGTTCACCACGCAGATCTACGGCGGCGTGCCGCAGGGCCGCCAGGTGGGTGCGCTCAAGAAGGGCGTCGACATCGTGATCGGCACGCCCGGACGCGTCGAGGACCTGATGAACCAGGGCAAGCTCGACCTGTCCGACTGCCGCATCGCGGTGCTGGACGAGGCCGACCACATGTGCGAGCTCGGGTTCGTCGAGCCCGTGCAGCGCATCCTCCGCCGCACCGCCGAGGGCAGCCAGAAGCTGCTGTTCTCCGCGACGCTCGACCGCGAGGTCGCCGCGCTCGTCGACGAGTTCCTCGTGGACCCGGCCGTGTACGAGGTCGCCGGGGAGGACCAGGAGTCGAGCACGATCGAGCACCGGGTGCTGGTGATCGAGCACCGCGACAAGGCCGACATCCTCACGTCGCTCGTCGACCGCGAGGGCAAGACGCTCGTGTTCGCCCGCACCCGCGCCTACGCCGAGATGCTGGCGGAGCAGTTCGACGACGCCGGCATCCCCGCGGTGTCGCTGCACGGCGACCTGAACCAGGCCAAGCGCACGCGCAACCTGGAGAAGCTCACCTCGGGTCGCGTGAACGTGCTCGTGGCGACCGACGTCGCGGCGCGCGGCATCCACGTCGACGACATCGACCTGGTCGTGCAGGCCGACGCCCCCGACGAGTACAAGACCTACCTGCACCGGTCGGGTCGCACGGGCCGCGCCGGTCGCTCGGGTCGCGTGGTGACGCTGATCACGCGTCAGCGCCAGCGTCGCATGAACGAGCTGCTGGAGCGTGCCGAGATCGAGGCGCCGTTCGAGAACGCCCGCCTGGACGACGACGTGATCGAGGAGATCGCCGGGCGTCAGCCGTCGACGGCCGACCTCACCGCCTGATGGCCTTCGGATCGGAAAGGCCCCGGAGACCTCGGTCTCCGGGGCCTTTCCGCGCTTCGCAGCCCGGTATCACCCGGGGTGTCAGCCGAGCTCGTGCTCGTGCAGCGCGGTCGCCAGGCTCGTGCCGTTGAGGTCGAGGTAGAGCACGCGCTCCGTCACGGTGAGGGTCAGGGTGTTGCGGCGCTCCAGGTGCGGCGTCGCGGTGTCGATGAACCCGGGGTCGAAGCTGTGGACGCGGATGTCCTCGGCGCGGTGGATGCGTTTGTCCGCCCACGGCGCCATCACCTTCGCGGGGTCGCGGTGCGTGTACACCACGGTGCGCTCGGCGAGACGGCTGGCGTGGTGCAGGCGCTCCGCGTCGGGCGCGCCGACCTCGATCCAGGTGACGATCCGCCCGGTGAGGTCGCGCACGAGCACCGCGGGCTCCTCGGTGTCGGACACGCTGCCGCCGAACGCGATGCCCTCGCCGAACTCGAGCCCGTACGCCAGCACCCGTGTGAGCATGTAGGCGTCGGTCTCGGAGGGGTGCCGCGCCACCCGCAGCGAGTAGTCGTCGTAGACCCCGCGATCGGTGTCGGCGAGCTGCACGTCGAACGTGTGGAGGGTGGAACCGATCGCCATGATCCCCGAGCCTACGCGGCCCCGGAGGCCCTCCCGACCGGACGGCTCAGAACAGCATCGGCTGCGGGGGTGTCGCGGCGGGCCCGGTCTGTCGGAAGGCGACCGTGCCGGCGGGTGGCGTGCTTGACGCGGTGTGCCCCTGCCCCGGCCGGAACCCGCGGCGGGGGTAGTCGTCTTCGTGCCGGGCGTCGAGGCCGTGCAGGCGGATGAGCGGTCGCACCCGCCGTGCCAGCCACTGGCGGTACGGCTTGGGGGCTTCGACCGACGCGCCGGGGTACAGCCCGCGGTACGACGACACGAGGTCGGGGCGCGTGCGCTCGAGCCACTCGAAGAACCACGGCTTGACCCCCGGCCGCAGATGCAGCGCCCCGTAGATGACGGTGCGTGCACCCGACTCCTTGATGCGGCGGAGGCCGGTGTCGATCGCCTCCACCGAGTCGGTGAGGTGCGGCAGGATCGGCATGAGGAACACGGTCACGGGGAACCCGGCATCGGCCAGGGCGCGCACCGTGTCGAGCCGCGCCTGCGTGGTGGGCGCTCCCGGCTCGATCGCCTTCTGCAGGGCGTCGTCGTACATCGCGATCGACATCTGCACATCGACCGGCACCCGCTCGGCCGCCTTCACCAGCAGGGGGATGTCGCGGCGGATCAGCGTGCCCTTGGTGAGGATCGAGATCGGCGTGCCCGAGGTCGCGAGCGCCTGGATGATGCCGGGCATGAGAGCGTAGCGGCCCTCCGCGCGCTGGTACGGATCGGTGTTCGTGCCGAGCGCCACGGTCTCGTGGTTCCAGGTGCCCCGCCGCAGCTCTCGCTCCAGCACCTCGACCACGTTGACCTTGACCACGATCTGCGAGTCGAAGTCGGCGCCGCCGTCGAGGTCGAGGTACTCGTGCGTGCCGCGGGCGAAACAGTAAGTGCAGGCATGAGAGCAGCCGCGGTAGGGGTTGATGGTCCAGGCGAACGGCATGCGCGAGGCGCCGGGCACGTGGTTGAGAGCCGACTTCGACAGCACCTCATGGAAGGTCATGCCCTCGAACGCCGGGGTCTTCACGGTGCGCAGCACGCCGCTGCGCTCCTCCAGCCCGGGCAGCGCCGCCTCGTCGACGTCGCCCAGCTTCTGCCCCTGCCACCGCATCCCCTCATTCGAACAGAAAGACGAAGAAAGCACAAGCGGGCGTCGCAGAGATCTTCGAATGAGAGAATGAGGCAATGACCGTTCCGCCGCTTGCCCAGCATGCGGCTCCGCGCTCCCCGATCTCCGGTCCCGCGCTGCCCGTGGGGCTGGCCGTCGCCGCGCTCGGCGTGCTCTTCTCGATCGCCTCGACGCCCGTGCTCCCCTCGTCGGCGGCCGACGCGATGCCGCGGCCCGTCGC
>NZ_SSDM01000345.1:0-20326 GCF_004794375.1 Microbacterium sp. K35
GAGCGCCGCCCGCACGCCCCCGGTCGCGGGCTCCCCCGCGTCGTCTTCCTCGATCTCCGCCTCGACGGTGAGCACGCGCGAGGCCGCCACCTGCTGCGCCGCGAGCTCGGCGTAGAGCCCGCCCTGCGCCAGCAGCTCGGCGTGCGTGCCGGACTCGACGATGCGGCCGGCATCGATCACGTGGATCACGTCGGCGCCCATGACGGTGGACAGCCGGTGCGCGATCGAGAGGGTCGTGCGTCCCTTCGCCGCCTCGTCCAGCGCCTCCTGCACGACGCGTTCCGACACGGTGTCGAGCGCCGAGGTCGCCTCGTCGAGCAGCAGCACCGGCGGGTCCTTGAGCAGGACGCGCGCGATCGCGATCCGCTGCTTCTCCCCGCCGGACAACCGGTAGCCGCGTTCGCCGACCACGGTGTCGTAGCCCTTCTCGAACCCGCTGATGATGTGGTGGATGTTGGCCGCGGTGCAGGCGGCGATCAGCTCCTGCTCGGTCGCGTCCGGCTTGGCGTACAGGAGGTTCTCGCGGATGGTCGCATGGAAGAGGTAGGTCTCCTGCGACACGATGCCCACGTCGTCGATGATCGACTCCTGCCGCAGCGTGCGCACGTCGGCGCCGGCGAACAGGACGGTGCCCTCCGTGGCTTCGTACAGGCGCGGTGCGAGGTAGATGATCGTGGTCTTGCCCGCCCCGGACGGCCCGACGAACGCCACGTGCTGCCCCGGCTCCGCCACGAACGACACGCCGTGCAGCGTGGGTCGGGCGTCGGGCGCGGCATCCGGGTAGCGGAACACCACGTCGGCGAACTCCACGCGACCGCGCGGCCCCGGCGCCCGGTCGACCGTGATCGCGTCGGGCGCGTCGGTGATCTCGGGCACCAGGTCGAGGTACTCGAAGATGCGCGCGAACAGCGCGGAGGACGTCTGCAGGTCGAGCGAGACGCGCATGAGCCCCATCAGCGGCATGAGCAGCCGGGCCTGCACGGTCGTGAACGCCACGATGGTGCCGGCGGTGATGGCACCGGTGCCGCCCGCGATGAAGAACCCGGACACGAGATAGATGACGGCGGGGACGCTGGCCATGATCACCTGCACGACCGCGAAGAAGCCCTGACCGCTCATCGCGCGGCGCACCTGGAGGACCACCTGGTTGCGGTTCTCCGCCTGGTAGCGCTCCGACTCGGTGCGCTGCCGGTTGAACGCCTTGGAGAGCAGCATGCCCGACACGCTCAGCGTCTCCTGCGTGATCGACGTGAGCTCCGACAGCGACTCCTGCGTCTCCCCCGCGATGCGCGCCCGCACCTGGCCGACGCGGCGCTGGACGAGCACGAGGAACGGCATCAGCACGACCGCGATCAGGGTGAGACGCCAGTCGATCAGGATCATCGCGACGAGCGAGGCGATCACGGTGACGGCATTGCCGAGGATGCTCGTGACGGTGTTGGTGAGCACGCCGGACACCCCGCCGACGTCGTTCTGCAGGCGCGACTGGATGACCCCGGTCTTGGTACGGGTGAAGAACCCGAGCTCCATCGCCTGCAGGTGCTCGAAAAGGCGCACCCGCAGGTCGCCCGTGACGCTGTTGCCGACGGTCGCGGTGAGCCACGTCTGCACGACGCCGAGTCCGGCCGAGAGCAGGAACAGGGCGACCATCGCGCCCACGAGCCAGGCCAGCAGCTGCAGGTGAGGGCCGCCGCCGTCGACCGGGAAGAGTGCGTCGTCGAAGATGCGCTGCACCAGCAACGGCGGGATGACCGCGATGCCCGCTCCCACGACCACCAGCACGCCCGTCACGAGGATGCGCCACCGGTAGGCGCTGAACAGCGCGACCACGCGGCTGCCCAGGCCCTCGATGCGCGGAGCCTCGGCGTTCTGGCGGCGCTGGGCCTCCTCGTCGACCCCGCGGAACCCGGCCCGTGGCCCGCCGCCCATACCGCCCATGCTCATGGCGCAAGCGTACCCACGGGCGCCGACGTCGCCGCCCGCGGATCTCCGCCCTGAGCGGATATCGCAGGGATCGGAATGAAATGTCCGCGGCACCCGTTACGCTGAGTGACTCCTGCGAACTCTCGCGCCTTCCTTCCCCCTCGATGCCCTGGAGGCCGCCCATGTCTGCCGTCGATACCGGCTCCATCTCGACGCCTCCCGCACAGAGCGGTGAGATCCCCCGCCGCGACATGCGCGTGATCTGGCTCCTGCTCGTCGCGGCCTTCGTCGCCATCCTCAACGAGACCACGATGGGGATCGCGATCCCGCACCTCAACACCGACCTGGGCATCCCGCCCGAGCTCGGGCAGTGGCTCACGAGCGCCTTCATGCTCACCATGGCGGTCGTCATCCCGACGACCGGCTTCATCCTGCAGCGCTTCACGACCCGTCAGGTCTTCATCGCCGCGATGACGGCCTTCTCGCTGGGCACCCTGGTCGCGCTGGTCGCGCCCGGCTTCTCGGTGCTGCTGGTCGGCCGGGTGATCCAGGCCGCGGGCACCGGCATCATGATGCCGCTGCTGATGACGACGATCATGAACGTCGTGCCGCCGCAGTCGCGCGGCCGCATGATGGGCCGGGTCGGCCTCGTGATCTCGCTCGCCCCCGCCATCGGCCCGACGCTCGCCGGCGCCGTGCTCGATGCGTTCAACTGGCGGGCGCTGTTCGCGATCGTGCTGCCCATCGCCCTCGTGTCGCTCGGCATGGGCGTGAAGTGGATGACGAACCTGGGCGAGACCCGCAAGGCTCCGCTCGACGTGCTGTCGATCCCGCTCGCGGCGCTCGGCTTCGGCGGCATCGTGTTCGGACTCAGTCAGTTCGGCGGCGAGGGCGGCTCCGGCGGCACGGCGGGCGTGATCGCGCTGTCGGTCGGCGCCGTGTCGCTCGCGCTGTTCGTGTGGCGTCAGCTGGTGCTGCAGCGCGTGGACGACGCGCTGCTCGACCTCCGGGTGTTCCGCGTCGGCAACTTCTCGCTCGCGGTGATCATCATGACCATCCTGGCGCTGTCGATGTTCGGCACGCTCACGCTGCTCCCGCAGTACCTGCAGAACGTGGCGGGTCTCACGGCGCTGGAGTCGGGGCTGATCCTGCTCCCGGGTTCCGTGCTGATGGGCCTGCTCGGTCCGGTGATGGGCCGCGTGTACGACGCGAAGGGCACGCGCCCGCTGCTCATCCCCGGCACGATCCTGGTCTCGGCGGCACTGTTCTTCTACTCCACCGTGGGCGAGCACACCGTGTGGTGGCTGCTCATCATCGTCCAGGCGGCCATGTCGGTCGGACTCGCGATGTCGTTCACCCCGCTGTTCTCCTCGTCGCTGGGCTCGCTGCACCGGTCGCTGTACTCGCACGGCTCGGCTGTCCTCAACACGCTGCAGCAGGTGGGTGGTGCCGCCGGAGTCGCGCTGCTCACGGTCACGTACTCGGCGATCCTGCACGCGGGAGAAGACGAGGGTCTGTCGCGGGCGGTCGCGGGGGCACCCGGTGCACGCATGGCGTTCCTCATCGCGGCGATCATCTCGCTCGCGGCGGTGGCGCTCAGCCCGTTCGTGCGCAAGCCCGCCGACGATGCCGGTGAGGGCGGCCACGGGGGCCACTGACACCGCCCGGGTGTGACGGCGTCTGTCGCCTACCGCGTCGACGGCGCGGGGAGGTGGCAGACGCCGTTGCTGCAGAAGCCGACGGCATCCCCGTCGAGCACCTCGAGCGCGGCGGGGAGCGGCTGCAGCACGGGCGCGGTCTCCTGCTCGGCGTTGCGCGGCGTCTTCTCGGTCATCCTTCGATGGTACGCCCGCCGGAGAGGGACGGCTCCGCGGCCCTACCCGCGGTGCGCAGTCGGGCGTATCCTTCCGGGTGATGCGGGTCAACGCCCCTCCGGCGGGCCCGGACGAGGGAGTCGACATGATCATCCGCACCCCGATGGCGGCCACCGCCGAAGGTCCCGTCGCCGCCATGTACGACAGCGACATCGCCGAGGACGGCTTCGTCTTCGCCCACACCCAGGCGATGGCCGTGAACCCGGAGGCCTACGCGGCCTTCGAGGCCCTCGTCCACGCGGTGGTGCCGTCGATCGGCGTCCGCGTGTACGAGGCGGCCACGCTCGGCGCCGCCCGCGCGATCGGGTCGCCGCACTGCCTCCTGGCGCACGGACGCCGCGCGGTGCGCATCGGCCAGGTCGACGAGACCGGGCTCGCCGCGTTCGGCGAGGACGACGACAGCGCCTTCGACCCGGCGGAGCAGGCGGTGATCCGGTACGCCGAGCGGCTCTCCCGCGAGCCGGAGGCCATGACCGACGCCGACTCGCAGCGCCTGCGCGACGCGGGGTTCTCCGACCGGCAGATCGTCGACATCACCCTCGCCGCGGCGGCGCGCAACTACTTCAGCCGGGCGCTGCAGGCCCTCGCTGTGCCGGTGGATCCGATGCCGGGGTTGAGCGTCGCGGTCACCGAAGCCCTGACCGGTGGCACCGCGGCGAGGCGGACCGATGGCTCTGCACCGCCAGCCGATCGATAGGCCGCTCCCCTAGCGTGGACGGATGCTCAGACGACTCCTCGCCCGCGTGTTCTGGGCGTTCAGCCGCTGGACGCTCGCCGGCGGCCGCGCGCCGGACCGCCCCACCGTGCTGATCGGCGCCCCGCACACCTCCAACTGGGACTTCGTCCTGATGCTCGCCATCGCCTGGCGGCTCGGCATCGACGTGCACTGGCTGGGCAAGAAGAGCCTGTTCCACGGCTGGCGCGGCCCGATCATGCGACGCCTCGGCGGCATCCCCGTGGATCGCGCCGACCCAGCGAGGGTCGTGGGCGAGGTGGTCGCGCAGGTGCACGCCGGGACCGTGTTCGGCCTGGTGGTGACGCCCGACGGCACCCGCGGCGGGAACGCGTACTGGAAGTCGGGCTTCTACCGCATCGCACGGGAGACCGGCATGCCCGTGACCCTGGGCTTCGTGGACCGCGCGACCATGACGACCGGGCTCGGCCCCACGATGGAGCTGACCGGCGACGTCTCCGCCGACATGGACCGCATCCGCGCGTTCTACGCCGACAAGCACGGCGTCCGTCCCGAGCGGCGGACCGAGCCGCGGCTGCGCGAGGAGACCGAGAGCGCCTGACCGCCCCGGGTCTCCCGCTCGCTCACTCGTCGTCCGGCGCGTGCTTCCGCGCGTACGCGAGGTCGTCCTCGGACAGCGTCTCGATCATGCCGACCACGGCGCCCGTGATCTCCCGGATCTCCTCGCGCACATCCTCGTCCAGGTGCCGGGAGCCGCTGCCGATGACCGCACGGCGCGCGTCGTCGGACAGCTCCGGCCACCACTCGTCGATCGGGGGAAGCGTCATTTCGAGTCCTTTCGAGAGGGGGCGGCGAGCCGGGGCGCAACCTTCTGGACACGACCGGAGCCGCGCCACGAGACTGAGGCTATGACAGCAGATGCACGCCGTGGCCCGGACGATCGGGATGACCGCGACGACGGCCGTGACGAGACCCCGAACGAGCGCGCCGACCGCAACTGGGATGAGCTGCTGCAGGAGCTGCGGGTGATGCAGACTGGCACGCAGATCCTCACCGGGTTCCTGCTCGCGGTGGCGTTCCAGCCGCGCTTCACCGACATGGACGAGCTGCAGCGCGATCTGTACGTGGTGCTGGTGGCCCTGGCCGCGATCGCGACCATCCTCGCCCTCGCTCCGGTCGGCATGCACCGGGCGCTGTTCGGCACCCGGCAGAAGCCGGAGCTCGTCCGTATCGCGGCGCGCATCGTGAAGGTGGACCTGGTGGTGATCGGTGCGCTCACGATCGGTGTCACGACGCTCATCGTCGACTTCACCGTGAACCGCACCGCCGGACTCGTCGCGCTGATCGCGGCGCTCGTGCTGGTCACGGGACTGTGGATGGCGCTGCCGGGATTCCTGCGGCGCGCGCGTGCGAGGGCTCGCGCCGACACCTGATCGCCGCCGCCGCGCGCGGGTGCGCGACGGCGACGGCGATGGCTCTCCACTCCGGTCCTCAGCGGCCGGCGGGGCTGCGGTTCTCGGCGCTCACCATCCAGGCGAACTGCTCCAGGCGCTCGATCACGGCGTGCAGCAGATCGGCCGAGGTGGGGTCCTCCTCGTCCACGTCATCGTGCACCCCGCGCAGCGTGGCCACCGTCGCCTCGAGCCGCTCGGTCACGAGGTCGGTCGTCTCGGTGGTCGAGACCTCGCCGGTGGGGAACTCGGGCAGCGTGGTGGTCTTCGCGATGGTGGCGCTGCGACCGTCCGGCACCGCGTGCAGCGCGCGCATCCGCTCCGCGATGGTGTCGCTGAACGTGCGCGCATCCTCGATGATCTCGTCGAGCTGGCGGTGCGTGTCGCGGAAGTTCCTCCCCACGACGTTCCAGTGCGCCTGCTTGCCCTGCAGCGAGAGCTCGATCAGGTCGACGAGCACCGCCTGCAGGTTCGCGGCGAGCGTGGGCGAAGCGGTGAACCCCTTCTCCGCGTTCTGCTGCCGGGTGGTCTTGGCCCGCGTGCTCGCGCGGCTCTTCGCGCCGCCGGTCTTCTTCGTCTTGGTGTCTGCCATGGTGTGACCTCCTGCCGCGACCGTAGCCGCCCGCGCCTGGCCGGATCGAGGGGGTTGACACTCGCCGGGCTCACGGTCGAACGTGGCGGAGTCCCCCGGACGCAGAGAGAGGCGGAACCGTGACCAGCACCGAACAGAACGAGGGCCCCGAGATCGTGATCTCGCCTATCAGCGACGCCGACGCGGGCGAGGTGCTGACCGTCCAGCGCGCGGCCTTCGTGTCGGAAGCGGCGATCTACGGCAGCGTGGACATGCCGCCGCTGACCCAGACGCTCGCGGAGCTGGAGGCCGAGCTGCGGTCCGAGTCCGGTTTCACGGCTCGCATCGACGGACGGCTGGTCGGCGCGATCCGGTACGTCGAGAAGGACGACCTGCTGCTCATCGGGCGCATCGCCATCGCGCCCGACATGCAGGGCGAGGGCATCGGCCGCCGGTTGCTGGAAGCCGCGGAGCAGGCGTCGCGGGCACCGGTCGCCGAGCTGTTCACGGGGAGCCTCAGCGAGGCGAACATCCGGCTGTACGAGTCGTGCGGCTACGTCGAGCACGAGCGCGTGCCCGACGGGGACGGCACCGCGCAGGTGTTCCTGCGCAAGCGGCTGCGAGAGTAAACGCGAGGCTCGGATGACGCAAGGGGGTGGAGGCTCGCGGCGGTGACGGGGATCGTGGAAGCACGTGTCGCGACCGCGGCACGACCCGACCGGAAAGGAGAGCTTCGTGCTCACCCTCACCGACAACGCCACCGCCATCGTCTCGACCCTCGTGAGTCGACAGAACGACGCGCCGGACGCGGGTCTGCGGATCCACTCCGCCCCGGCTCAGGATGACGCAGGGGCGGCGCACCTCGCCGTCGCCGTGACGGCCGACCCGGAACCGGCGGATCAGGTGGTGGAGATCCAGGGAACGCGCCTGTTCCTCGACGATGCGGCCGCGGCCGCTCTCGACGACAAGATCCTCGACGCGGGAGTCGACGACGAGGGCTCCGTCTCCTTCGCGGTGCTCCCGCAGGTCGCCTGACCCACGGACTCCGGATGCCGCGGCCGACTCGGTCGCGGCATCCGTGCGTTCAGTCCCAGTCGAGGTACTCCTCCAGCACCACGGCGGTCTCGATCGGGTGCGTCATGGGGAAGAGGTGGCCTCCGCCGTCGATCCGCTTGATGCTCGCACGCTCGGGAGCGGCGGCCTGCAGGCGCTCGGCGTTCGCCTCCGGGGTGTCCGTGTCGTCGGTCCCCTGGATCAGCAGCACCGGGATCACCGGAGCCAGCGGAACCTCCACGTCCTCCACCCCCAGCAGCGCCAGCCCGTTCACCCGGTCGGGGTGCGCGACGGCGAAGGAGCGGGCGACCGTGCCTCCGAAGCCGTGTCCGCCGATCCAGGTGTCTTCGAGGCCCACGTGGTCGATCACGGCGAGCGCGTCCGCCACGCGGTCGTCGAGCGAGGCGTCGACGCCGTCCGCGCGGTGGCCGATGCGCAGCACGTGGAATCCGGCCTCCTCGGCGAGGTAGTGCCCCACGACGCCGAGCACGTCGGCGGCCAGGTCGCGCTCCTGGATGAGCACCAGCTTGACGGGTCCGTCGCCCTCGTCCACGAAGGGGATGGCGCGGCCGTCTGGCTCGAAGATCTGGGTGTCGGTCATCGGCGTCGGTCTCCTCGTGCCGTCGGTGTCAGGGACGCAGGCGGTCGTCCACGCCGGGCTCCTGCGACCCGCGCCGCGGCCGAGACCGCCTGCGTCCAGCGTAGCCCGCCGGGGGCCGCGCCTCCTCCTCGCGACCCCCGGCGGAGTCATCGTGGGCGCCCCAGTTCACGCCACAGGTGAGCGAGCGTCGCGGCACCGGCCACGAACATCCGCAGGTCGAGGCTCTCGTCGCTCGCGTGCCAGTGGTCCTCGGGAAGACCCGTGCCGAGGAAGTGCACGGGAGCGTCGAGGTGTCGCGACAGCCAGTCGGCCGGGCCTCCCCCGGCGTTGCCCATGCGGCCCTGCACCGGGATGCCGAATCCGCGGCCGAGGGCCCGTTCGAGCGCGTCAGTCACCTCGCCAGGGGGCGAGACGTACGGCTCCTGGGCGATGTCCTCGTCGACCTCGAGCGTGTAGGTCGCCCCGTCGGGCATCACGGCGGCCACGTGGGAGCGGAGCAGGTCCGCGATGTCCGGGATGCGCTGGTCGGGCACGGTCCGCACGCTGAGCGATGCCGTGGCCTCGCGCGGGATGACCGATCGCTCGATGCCGTCCGGATCGCCGGCGAGCAGCGAGATGACCTCGATCGCCGGACGCGTCCACAGACGCTCCAGCGGCGTGAACCCGTCCTCGCCGACGATCGCCCGGGTCTCGGTGCGCGTGATCCAGTCCTGCTCGTCGAACGGCAGGGCGGCGAACTCCGCCCTGCGCTCGGCGGAGGTCTCGGCGACGCGGTCATGGAAGCCGGGGATCGCGATGCGCCCGTCCGGGTGATGCAGTCCGCCGAGCACGCGGGACAGCACGAGCGCCGGGTTGAGCGTGACCCCGGACGCGACACCGCTGTGCACGTCGCGCTCCGGTCCCCTGATCGTGAGCGTCGCCGTCAGGGTGCCGCGCATCGAGGTCACCGGGGCGGGGGCATCCACCCGCCACTGGATCGTGTCGGAGAAGACGACGAGATCGCAGGCGAAGCGCTCCGGCTCCTCGTCGAGCAGACGGCGGAGGTTCGGCGATCCGATCTCCTCCTCCCCGTCGATCAGCAGCTTGAGGTTCACGCGCGGGGGCGTGCCGTCGACCGCGGCTGCCGCGCGCAGCGCCCAGACGTGCGCGAGCACCTGTCCCTTCGCGTCCGACGCCCCGCGGCCGTACAGGCGGCCGTCGCGGCGCACGGGGGTGAAGGGGGCCGTCTCGCTCCACTCCTCCGGCTTCGCGTGGCGCACGTCGTGGTGGCTGTAGACCAGCACGGTGGGAGCCCCAGGGACGGGCGCGCTCTCGCCGTACACCGTCACGGACTCGCCGACCGGAAGGAGGGTCGTGCGCAGTCCCGCGTCGCGCAGCTCCCCCGCGATCCATCGGGCGGAGCGCTCCATGTCCTGCCGCCTGTCAGGGTCCGCCGACACCGAGGGGATCGCGACCCAGGCGGAGAGCCGGTCGACGATCTCATCGAGGTTCGCGCGCAGGAAGCCAGCGATCGGGTCGGTGTTCTCCTGAGAATCCTCCGCCATGCGACCACCCTGGTCTGCACCACGGGGCGGGGACCAGGGGTTGACGGCGGGGCGAGCACCGGCTATCCGCTCGCCGTCGCCCGAGGCGCGAGCGCGGGGGGCCGTCGTCTACCCGACGCGCCGGGCTCGGCGCAACTCCCTCGTCCCCGTGAGGACCCCGCGCTAGCGTCGCAGTTCCCGGTCTTCGGCAGAAGGGAACGCCATGCTCCACGTCGGCCCCGCCCCGCACCTCCCCGAACGGCCCCGCCGTCCGCGAGACCTGCGGACGGCACGGGCATGACGGCGGCGTTCCGCGTCGAGCCGTGGTCGGTGAGCATCGCCGGGGTGGATGTCGAGCATCTGGCGCAGGAGGAGTCGGTGTTCGGACTCTCCAACGGGCACATCGGCTGGCGCGGCAATCTCGACGAGGGCGACCCGCGCGGTGTCGCCGGCAGCTACCTCAACGGGGTCTTCGAGGATCATCCGATGCCGCATGCCGAAGACGGCTACGGCTATCCCGAGACCGGGCAGAGCGTCATCAACGTGCCCAACGGTCAGCTCATCCGTCTGCTCGTGGACGATGAGCCTTTCGACGTGGAGCACGGCACGGTGCACCGGCATGAGCGGCGCCTCGATCTGCGGGACGGGACGCTGCACCGCGAGCTGGAGTGGGAGTCGGCGGCGGGTCGGCGCGTGCAGGTCGCGTCCACCCGGCTCGTGTCGCTGCGGCACCGCTCGCTCGCCGCTGTCCGGTATCGCGTGACGGCGCTGGAGCCCGTGGCGGTCACGGTCCTGTCGGAGGTGCTGGCGAACGAGCCGCTGCCCTCGCCGCACGCCGATCCCCGTGTGCAGGAGCTGCTCTCCCGTCCGCTTCAGACCGTGGACTCCGCGGTGCTGGGGTCGCGCACCACGCTGCTGCACCGCACCAGGCGCAGCGGCATCCACGTGGCGGTGAGCGCCGATCACACGGTTTCCTCGACCGCCACCACCGCGCCCACGGTCACCGTGGAGGCCGACGGCGACCTGGCGCGCACCCGCGTCCACGTGGCGCTGGCGGCGGGCGAGGAGCTCGAGGTCGTGAAGTTCGTGGGCCACGAGTGGTCGGACTCGCTGACGCCCCAGACGCTTCGCGACCGCGCGGACGAGGCCGTCGAGGAGGCCGTGCGCCTCGGGTGGGAGTCGGTCGCGACGGGACAGCGCGAGGCGCTCGACGCGTACTGGGAGTGCGGCGACGTGCGGGTCGAGGGCGACCCCCGTCTGCAGCAGGCCGTGCGGTACGCGCTCTTCCAGGTGTTCCAGGCGGCGGCGCGTGCCGAGGTGCGCTCGGTGCCGGGCAAGGGGCTCACGGGCTCCGGGTACGAGGGGCACACGTTCTGGGACTTCGAGGCGTTCGTGCTCCCCGTGCTCACCTCGACCGCGCCCGACGCGGCCCTGCAGGCGCTGCGCTGGCGGTACGCGACGCTCGATCACGCCCGCGAACGCGCGCGCACTCTGCACCTGGACGGGGCGACCTTCGCCTGGCGCACGATCGACGGACGCGAGAGCTCCGGCTACTGGCCGGCCAGCACGGCGGCGTTCCACATCAACGCGGCGGTGGCCGGCGCCGTGATGCAGTACGTCAGGGCGACGGGAGACCGCGACTTCGAGCGCGACGCCGGCGCGGAGATCCTGATCGAGACCGCGCGGCTGTGGCTGTCGCTCGGCCGCTGGGACGACGACGGCGGCTTCCATCTCGACGGGGTCACCGGCCCTGACGAGTACTCCGCGATCGTCGACGACAACACCTACACGAACCTGGCGGCGCGACGGAACCTGCGCGGTGCGGTGGCCGCGGCCCGACGCCACATCGAGGTCGCGGAGCGGCTCGGGGTCGACGACGCCGAGGTCTCGCGCTGGAACGACGCCGCTGACGCGATGACGGTGCCGTTCGACGAGCGGCGCCGCGTGCACGAGCAGTTCGCGGGGTCGACGCGGCATGCCGTGTGGGACTTCGACGCCACGCGACCCGAGCAGTACCCGCTGCACAGTCACTTCCCGTACTTCGACCTGTACCGCAAGCAGGTCGCGAAGCAGGCCGACCTGGTGCTCGCGCTGTACACGGAGCACGACGAGTTCACGCGGGAGGAGAAGGCCAGGGCGTTCGCGTACTACGAGGCCCTCACGGTGCGCGACTCCTCACTCTCGGCCATGGCGCAGGCGGTGATCGCGGCGGAGCTCTGGCACCTCGACCTCGCCGCGGCGTACCTCGCGGAGCTCGCCGCGCTCGACCTCGACGACCTCCACGGCAACACCGCCGAGGGGTTGCACATCGCGGCGCTCGCGGGCATCTGGACCGGTATCACCGCGGGCTACGGGGGCATGCGCGACAGCGACGCCGGCCTCTCGTTCCACCCCCGGCTCCCCCGCAACATCACGCGGCTCGGGTTCGGGGTGCGCCTGCACGGGTGCATCCTGCATGTCGACATCACGCCCGACGACACGACCTACCGCCTGAGCGCGGGCGACCCCGTCACGGTGCGGCACGCGGGCCGAGCGGTGCAGCTCATCGCGGGCGAGCCCGTGACCCTGCCCACGCCGCCACCGGAGTCCCCGCTCACCCCCGAGCCGTCGCAGCCGCGCTGGCGAGAGCCCGGCGAAGCGCGCGAGGAGGGGTGAGCCCGCGCGCGCGACCTCGTGTCAGGCCGAGCTTTCGTCGCTGAGCTCGTCGAGCACGAGCTCGCCCCGGGCGTTCAGGCGCTCCATCATGCGCTCGAGCCGCGCCGGGTCGATCTTCGGCGGCGGCTCCTCGTC
Organism: Microbacterium sp. K35; assembly: GCF_004794375.1. Taxonomy (NCBI): domain Bacteria; kingdom Bacillati; phylum Actinomycetota; class Actinomycetes; order Micrococcales; family Microbacteriaceae; genus Microbacterium; species Microbacterium sp. K35. Next base: position 12,481 of record NZ_SSDM01000345.1, read on the forward strand.
GAACTCCAGGACCAGCGGGATGCTCGGGTGCATCCACGCCGAGAGGCGCCCGGGATGCTTCTTCCCCGAGGGCCACGTCATCATGAAGCTCTCCTGACGGCGGAGCTTCGTCGAGATCACGATCTTCAGATGCACCAGGACGTCGTCGTCGACCTCGATCGGCGGCCGCGAGCTGTTGTACTCCAGCTTTCCCATGATCGAACTCTAAGCGTTCCCAGGAACACCGACGACCACTTCTCGCATCAGTTGTTGAAGCGGAATTCCACGACGTCGCCGTCCTGCGCAGGTCGTTCCGCTTCCAGACTGCGCTCATACGCCATATCTTTGACTGATGGCTCCCTCAACCCGCAAGATATTCTCCGTCGGACGCCGGATGCTGGTCTTTGTCGCGGTTGGGTTCGCGTGCGGTGCGCTAGTGGGCGTCCTGGTCGTGCTTGCCTGGTTGCCAGGAGCGATGGTGACCTATTCGGAGAATCCCCAGTTCGTTGATCCTCGAACGTCGGGCGTTGCATGGAGCGCCGCGTTTGCGGTTGTCGGCGGAGCACTTGGATCGCTCGTCGGACTGGGCGCGGGGGTCATTCGTACCGCCATGGATTCGGAGGATGTAAACACCCCGTTGGCGCACTCTTGAACCGACGACCGCATCGTCGCCTGCCCTTGAATGACGTCGTCTAGCGGCTTACTTCGACCCGCCAGATGTGTTTCCGATACGGAACTCCACGACGTCGCCGTCCTGCATGACGTAGTCCTTGCCCTCCAGCCGGGCCTTGCCCTTCGCGCGGGCCTCCTGCACGGAGCCGGTGGCGACGAGGTCGTCGAACGACACGATCTCGGCCTTGATGAAGCCCTTCTCGAAGTCGGTGTGGATCACGCCGGCGGCCTGCGGGGCCTTCCATCCCTTGCCGATCGTCCACGCCCGCGCTTCCTTCGGTCCGGCGGTGAGGTACGTCTGCAGCCCGAGGGTGTCGAAGCCGATGCGTGCGAGCTGGTCGAGGCCGGACTCCTCCTGGCCCGTCGAGGCGAGCAGCTCGGCCGCGTCCTCCGGGTCCAGGTCCTTCAGTTCCGACTCGATCTTGGCGTCGAGGAAGATCGCCTGCGCGGGCGCGACCAGGGCCGCGAGCTCCGCCTTGCGCGCGTCGTCGGTGAGCACGGCTTCGTCGACGTTGAACACGAAGATGACCGGCTTGACGGTCAGCAGGCCGAGCTCGCGGATCGGCGCGAGGTCGAGGCCGCTCGTGGACAGCAGCACGCCGCGCTCCAGCGCGTCCTTCGCCGCCTGCGCCGCTTCGAGGACCGACGGGTCGATCTTCTTCCCGCGCACCTCCTTCTCGTACCGGGTGATCGCCTTCTCGACGGTCTGCAGATCGGCGAGCATGAGCTCGGCGTTGATGGTCTCCATGTCGGACGCCGGGTTCACCGCACCGTCGACGTGCACCACGTCGTCGTCGGAGAAGCCGCGCACGACCTGGGCGATCGCGTCCGCCTCGCGGATGTTCGCGAGGAACTGGTTGCCGAGCCCCTCTCCCTCGCTGGCTCCGCGCACGATGCCCGCGATGTCGACGAACGACACGGCGGCGGGGAGGATGCGCTCGCTGCCGAAGATCTCGGCGAGCTTCTCGAGCCGCGGGTCGGGCAGGTTCACCACGCCGACGTTCGGCTCGATCGTCGCGAACGGGTAGTTCGCCGCGAGCACGTCGTTCTTGGTGAGAGCGTTGAAGAGGGTGGACTTGCCGACGTTGGGCAGGCCGACGATACCGATAGTGAGAGCCACGGGGTACGAGTCTACCTGGGGGCCATGATGCTGCCGCGCGGGGCTCAGTCGCGCACGGCGCGGAACGCCCTCGTCACGTACGGCAGCTCGATCGTGGCGTCGTCGTGCAGCCCCAGCTCGTCGAACAGGGCGTCCATGTCGCGCCGGATACGCGCCTTCTCCGCGTCGTCGGCCGTGATGACGTAGCTGCGCGACGACGCCATGCGGTGCATCACCTCGCGCGTCACCGGACGCACCCACTCCCAGCGCTCCTGCTCCAGCCCGCCGAACGGCGCGGCCACCACGGGGTCGCCCGCGGCGAGCATGATCTCGGCGTTGCTGCCGTGCATGATGTCGGTCAGGCGACGCACCCAGTCCACACGCTCGTCGCGCAGGTTCCAGACCAGCCCGAGCACCCCGCCGGGGCGCACGACGCGGCCGATCTCCGCGGAGGCCGCGACCGGATCGACCCAGTGCCATGCCTGGCCCAGCACCACCGCGTCGACGCTCGCATCGGGCAGCGGGAGGCGCTCGGCCGTGCCGACGAAAGTGGGCACTCCGGGCACCGCGTCGCGCAGGGCGGCGAGCATCGCGGGATCCGGATCCACCGCGACGACCTCCGCGCCCTCCCCCGCGACGAGGGCACGGGTGAGCTTGCCGGTGCCCGCGCCGACGTCGGCGATACGGCGGGCTCCTGCCGGCGCGCGGTCGAGCATCCACGCGACCGCCTCGAACGGGTATTCGGGGCGACCGACCTCGTAGCTGCCCGCCTGGCCGCCGAAGGAGGTCGCCTGCTCGTCGCTCATGTGGCCAGCCTACGGCGAGTCTGCGACCCGACGTCGGAGGCCCGGGAGAGAGTGAAGACGTGCCACTGGACTTCACTGCGATCGACTTCGAGACCGCGAACTCCAGCCCGGCCTCCGCCTGCGCCGTCGGACTCGTCCGCGTGCGCGGCGGCGAGGTCGTCGCCACCGCGGGCTGGCTCATCCAGCCGCCGCCCGGTCACGACGAGTTCATGGAGTGGAACGTCCGCATCCACGGCATCCGGCCGGAGCACGTCGCGACGGCCCCCTCCTGGGCGGATCAGTTCGACCGTCTGTGCGCCTTCGCCGGTGCCGACGTGCTCGTGGCGCACAACGCCGGATTCGACCTCAACGTGCTGCGCCGTGCGGCGGAGGCCACGGGTCAGATCTGCCCGCCCTACCGCTCGCTGTGCAGCCTGCAGGTGGCCCGCAAGACCTACCAGCTCGACTCGTACCGGCTCCCGCTCGCCGCGGCCGCCGCTGGGTACGACGAGTTCTCCCATCACGATGCCCTCGCCGACGCCCGCGCATGCGCGCACATCGTGGTCGATGCCGCTCGGCGCGCCGCGGCCGCCGACGTCTTCGCCCTCGCCGACGCCCTGAGCCTGCGGGTGACCGAGCCCGCCCTCCCCACCCTGGAGCGCGCGGTCGCCTGAGACCGCTCAGCGGTGCCTCCCGGCGAATGTCCGACCCCGGGGGCACGATGGGCCCATGGATGCGCTGACGATCGTTCTGCTCCTCGTGGCCGTGGCCGCGGGCGTCGCCCTGGGCTGGTTCCTGCGCGCGAGTCGGGGCGCCGCCGAGCTCGCCCGTGCCGAGGCCGAGCTCGCGGCCGCCCGTGACGACCGCGACCGGCAGTACGACCTGTATCGCGACGCGGTCGAGCACGGCCGCGCGGAGCAGCGCGCCGAGGCCCTGCGTGTGCAGCAGCAGAACGCCGTGCTGCAGGCGCTCGCCCCGGTGCGCGAGAGTCTGCAGCAGATGCAGTCCAAGGTCGCGGCCATCGAGCACGAGCGGCACGAGCAGTTCGGCACCCTCGCGGAACAGCTGCGGCGTGCGCAGGAGTCCGACGAGGCCCTGCGCGCGACCACGGAGTCGCTCGCCGGAGCGCTGAAGTCGACCGCGACGCGCGGGGTGTGGGGCGAAGCACAGCTGCGCCGGGTGGTGGAGGCCGCCGGGCTCTCGCGCCACGTCGACTTCGATCTGCAGACCACGATCTCCTCGGACCGCGGGCAGGGGCGCCCCGACATGGTCGTGCGGCTCGCCGGCGGCACGTCGATCGCGGTCGACGCGAAGGTTCCGCTCGACGCCTACCTCGAGGCCTCGGCGCTGCCCGTTGGCGACGCGCACGAGGCGCAGCGTCGCGCACACCTCCAGAAGCACGTGAAGGCCGTGCGCGCACACGTCGACGCCCTGGCGAAGAAGGCGTACTGGTCGGGCCTCGACGCGAGTCCCGAGTTCGTGATCTGCTTCCTGCCGAGCGAGTCGCTGCTCGCGACGGCCATCGACGAAGACCCGACGCTGCTCGACTACGCCTTCAGCCGCCGTGTGGCCCTCGCCTCCCCCGTCAACCTGTGGGCCGTGCTGAAGACCGTCGCCTACACGTGGACGCAGCAGGAGGTGTCGACCGAAGCACGTCGTCTGCTGACCCTGGGCACGCAGCTGTACGAGCGCCTCGGCACGCTCGCCGGTCATGCCGACGATCTGCGCCGGGCGCTCGAGCGCACGGTCGACAGCTACAACCGGTTCGCGGGGTCACTCGAGTCGCGTGTGCTCGTGACGGCGCGGCAGTTCCCCGGAGTGGACGCGTCCGCGCTCAGCGCTCCGCCCGTCGTCACAGCGGACGGTCGTCGCTTCACCGCGGCGGAGCTGATCGGCACCGGTGGGGCCGGGCCGACCGTCGATGCCGCGCCGACCTCCGAAGCCGCGGCGGCGGTCGAACCCGCATCCACGGCCGTGCCGGTGGACAGCGGCGTGTCACGCACGGCCTCCGGAGCAGCGGAGCCCGCGGCGGCGCCGGGCGAGACCCCGGACCTCCTGGACGGCCTCAGGGCCGACGTCGGCGAGGTGCGACGACGCCTGGATGAGGCGCAGACGTCCCGCCACGAATGAGCCGGAACGGCCAGGACGAGGACGCGTCAGGCGACGCCGGGCACGCCGCTGAGCAGCAGGATGACGAGGCCGCTTGTGGCGAGGAAGGCGCCGATCATCCACCAGGCGCTGATCTCGTGGCCCTCGTCACGTCGAACGCGGAACAGCACGTCGGCCCGACGAGCCGGGTCAACCTGCGGTTTCGCGGGGGCGGCCGGTGTGGTCACGGCGGCCTCGGCATCGGCGCTCACCCGGAGGATGCGTCCCGTGTTGGTGGTGATGATCTTGGTCGGTGCGGCGCTGGTCGAGCCACTCGTGTGCTGCGTTGTCATGCGTTCGCCCTCCTGTGCCTGCGGTGCCTGGCGGCTCCGTCGACGGCGACAAACCCAGTGACAATTGTGACACGACGCCTCGCGCGACCGGTGCCACGGTTCGCGCGCGCCGGTACCGGCTCGATAACGATGGCGTCGCCCGACACGGGCAGCCTTCGAGCTCAGAGCAGTCGATCAGCCGCGGAAGGAAATGTCACAGCCACTTCGACACGAGGTGCTCCGAGGCGATGCGGCGCAGTGTTCCCGAGGCCCCGCGCAGCACGACGCTCTCCGTGTAGACGTAGCCGCGCTCCCGGCGCACCCCCGCCACGAGCTGTCCGTCGGTGACGCCCGTCGCCACGAAGATCGTGTTGTTGCCGCGCACGAGGTCGTCCGCCTCGTACACCCTGTCCATGTCGAGTCCCGCGTCGATCCCGCGCTGGCGCTCGTCGTCGTCCCGCGGCCACAGCCGCCCCTGGATGTGACCGCCGAGGGCCTTGATGGCGCACGCGGTGACGATGCCCTCGGGGCTCCCGCCCACGCCCACGCACATGTCGGTGCGCGCATCGTGGCGGGCCGCGTTGATCCCGCCGGCCACATCGCCGTCGCTCATCAGCCGGGTGCCGGCGCCCGCATCGCGGATGTCCTGGATCAGCTGCTCGTGCCGTGGACGGTTCAGCACCGACACCACGATCTCGTCGACCGGCTTGTCGAGCGCGCCCGCGAGCCGGCGGATGTTCTCGCCGATCGGGAGCCGGATGTCGACCACGCCCACGCCCGCCGGTCCCGTCACGAGCTTGTCCATGTAGAAGACGCTGGACGCGTCGAGCATCGTGTCGCGGTCGGACACCGCGATCACGGAGAGGGCGTTCTGTCGTCCGGCGGCCGTGAGGGACGTGCCGTCGATGGGGTCGACCGCGATGTCGCACAGCGGGCCCTGCCCGGTACCGACGACCTCGCCGTTGAACAGCATCGGGGCGTTGTCCTTCTCCCCCTCGCCGATCACCACGCGGCCCTGGAAGTCGACCGTGCCGAGGAACGCGCGCATCGCGTCGACCGCGGCACCGTCGGCCGCCTCCTTCGCGCCGCGACCGATGAAGGGCACGGCGCGGATCGCTGCCGCCTCCGTCGCGCGGACGAGCTCCATCGCCAGGTTGCGGTCGGGACGGAGCGGGCTCAGGTCGGCAGTCAGACTCACCATGCGGCCAGCCTAGCTACGTAGGCGCGCGAACAGCCCTCCTTTCCGCCGGTATCTCGCGAAGGAATCGCACTTCTTAACAGCACGGCAGATCGTGCGCCGCCGAACGCTCCGCTCGCCTGCACGAGCCGGACAGGCGCCCCGATAGAGTGGCACCTGTCCCGGCTTCACCTACCGCAGGAGTTCTCATGCCCGTCGCCACCCCGGATCAGTACGCCGAAATGCTCGACCGCGCGAAGGCCGGCGGCTTCGCATACCCCGCGTTCAACGTGTCCAGCTCGCAGACCATCAACGCCGTCCTGCAGGGACTCACCGAGGCCGGCTCCGACGGCATCATCCAGGTCACCACGGGCGGCGCCGACTACTTCGCCGGTCACACGGTGAAGGCCCGCGCGACCGGCGCCCTCGCCTTCGCGCGCTACGCCACCGAGGTCGCCAAGAACTACCCGGTCACCGTCGCGCTGCACACCGACCACTGCCCGAAGGACGCCCTCGCCGGCTTCGTCGAGCCGCTGATCGCCGCCTCCGAGGAAGAGGTCAAGGCCGGCCGCAACCCGATCTTCCAGTCGCACATGTGGGACGGCTCGGCCGTGCCGCTGGCGGAGAACATCGAGATCGCCAAGGAGCTCCTTCCCCGGATGAAGGCGATCAACGCGATCCTCGAGGTCGAGATCGGCGTCGTCGGCGGCGAGGAGGACGGCGTCGCGCACGAGGGCTCGAACGAGGCGCTCTACACGACGTTCGGCGATGTCGACCAGGCCGTGCAGGCGCTGGGCCTCGGCGAGCAGGGCCGCTACATCGCCGCGCTCACGTTCGGCAACGTGCACGGCGTGTACAAGCCCGGCGGCGTGAAGCTGCGCCCCGAGCTGCTGGGCGAGATCCAGGCCGAGGTCGCCGCGAAGTACAACACCGGACCCAAGCCGCTCGACCTCGTCTTCCACGGCGGATCCGGCTCGACCGACGAGGAGATCGCGCTCGCGGTCGCCAACGGCGTCGTCAAGATGAACATCGACACCGACACCCAGTACGCCTACACCCGCGCGATCGCGGACTACATGTTCAAGAACTACGACGGCGTGCTGAAGGTCGACGGCGAGGTCGGCAACAAGAAGCAGTACGACCCCCGCGCCTGGGGCAAGATCGCCGAGTCGGCGATGGCCGCTCGCGTGGTCGAGTCGACGCGTCAGCTCGGTTCGCACGGTCAGTCGAAGAGCTGATCGCAGGATCACGAACGAAGGGGCCCGGCACTGTGCCGGGCCCCTTCTCGTTCACGGGAGATCAGCGGACGGTGCCGGCCGTCTGCTCCAGGTAGGCAAGGAAGGCCGGGTCGTTCATCATCGGCACGGCGAGGCACAGCGACACCACGATCACCGTCACGATCGCGCCGACGACCGGCAGCCACCACGTCAGGCGACCACGGCGGAGGCGCCGGATCGACAGCGCCGCCGTGATGCACCAGCCCAGGACCAGCACGATCGCCGCGATCGTCCCCCAGGGACGACCCATGGCGTAGTTGGTGAACTCCCCCTCGATCCCGAGGATCGACATGGTCTCGTTCATGACGCGGCCGATATCGAGGTAGGACAGTCCGGTCACCACGACGTTCACGAGGCCGTAGGCGAGCAGCGCGATGGTCACGATCCGGTCGACGGGCCGGCGGCTCGTCGTGCCCCTGCTCGGCGATCCCGAGCGC
>NZ_SSDM01000346.1:0-6653 GCF_004794375.1 Microbacterium sp. K35
GCGGTTCCACGGCGACGGCCGCGTCCACGTCGGCAGCGTCGGACAGGGGGATCTCGCCGTACGGCTCCTCGGTCGCCGGGTCGATCAGGGGCAGCCGTCCCCGTCCGTGCGCGGGCACGGCGCGGCCGCCGAGGAAGTTGTGCAGGGGCTCGGTCGTCGTCGACGGGGTGTGCATGGCGCCATGGTAGCCACTCGAACGCGGAATCTGAAGGATGACGAGGGTCGAACGACGGAATCAGTTGCGACAGCCCCCTGAGAATGTCACTATCGGTACATGACTCCGACGCCGCAGCCGCCCCTCGACGACATCTCCAAGCGCATCGTCGAGCTGCTGCAGGAAGACGGCCGCCGTCCCTACTCCGAGATCGCGCGCGAGGTCGGACTCAGCGAGGCCGCCGCCCGCCAGCGGGTGCAGCGCATGACCGAGGCCGGGATCATCCAGATCGTCGCCGTCACCGACCCGCTCCAGCTCGGCTTCCGGCGCATGTCGATGATCGGCATCCGCGTCTCCGGCGACCCCCGCGCGATCGCCGAGGAGCTGACCGCGATCACCGAGCTCGCGTACGTCGTCGTCACGCTCGGCACCTTCGACATCCTCGTCGAGGCGGTGTGCGAGGACGACGACCACCTGATCGACCTCATCGCCACCCGCATCCGCACCATCCCCGGCATCGTGCAGACCGAGAGCCTGCTCTACGCCGGACTGTACAAAGACCTCTACAACTGGGGAACGCGCTGACGCGTCCCCGCACCCGGGAGTGAACATGGGCACCACGGTCTTCGAACGCCGGCGTCCCGCGCCGTCCGTCATCGACGAGTCCCTGCGCGACACCGCCCTGTCGGTCTTCTGGCTCGACGACGTCGACCGCCCGACGCATCCGCCGCTGCGCGGGACGGCACACGCCGACCTCGCGATCGTCGGCGGCGGCTACACCGGGCTGTGGACCGCGATCAGGGCGAAGGAGCGCGACCCCGGGCGCACGGTCGTGCTGCTGGAGGCCTCGCGCGTCGCCTGGGCCGCGTCGGGGCGCAACGGCGGCTTCTGCGAGGCCAGCATCACGCACGGCCACGAGAACGGCGTGAACCGGTGGCCGGAGGAGATCGACCGGCTCGAGGAGCTGGGGCGGCAGAACCTCGACGGCATCGAGGACACCGTGCGCCGGTACGCCCTCGACGCCGAGTTCGAGCGCACGGGCCAGCTGGCCGTCGCCGTGGAACCGCACCAGGTGGAGTGGCTGCGCGAGGAGGAGGGCTTCCTCGACCGCGACGCCGTGCAGGCCGAGGTGCACTCCCCCACGTTCCTCGCCGGCGCGTGGGACCGGGAGGGCACGGCCCTCGTGCACCCCGCCAAGCTCGGCCTGGAGCTCGCGCGCCTGGCCGTCGAGCTCGGCGTGCAGATCCACGAGCACACGATGGTGCGCCGCATCGAGGGACCCGACGCCGGCCCGGTCACCCTCGTGACCGACGGCGGACGGGTGACCGCGGAGAACATCGCCCTCGCCACGAACGTGTTCCCTTCGCTGCTGAAGCGCAACCGGCTCATGACGGTGCCCGTGTACGACTACGTGCTGATGACCGAGCCGCTGTCGGCGGAGCAGCTCGACGCGATCGGCTGGCGCAACCGCCAGGGCCTCGCCGACAGCGCCAACCAGTTCCACTACTACCGGCTCACCGCCGACGACCGGATCCTGTTCGGCGGCTACGACGCGGTCTACCACTTCGGCGGGAAGGTGCGCCCCGCGTACGAGGACCGGATGGAGAGCCACCGCCGCCTCGCCTCGCACTTCTTCACCACGTTCCCGCAGCTCGCGGGGCTCCGCTTCACGCACCGCTGGGCCGGCGCGATCGACTCCTCCAGCCGGTTCTGCGCGTTCTTCGGCACGGCCCGTCGCGGACGCGTGGCCTACGCCACGGGATTCACCGGGCTCGGGGTGGGCGCCGCGCGGTTCGCCGCCGACGTGATGCTCGACAAGCTCGCCGGGGAGGAGACCGAGCGCACGGAGCTGCGCATGGTGCGCGAGAAACCGATCCCCTTCCCGCCCGAGCCCGCCGCCTCGATCGGCATCAACCTGGTGCGCGCCGCGATGGACCGCGCCGACCACGACGGGGGACGACGCGGCCCGTTCCTGAAGACGCTCGACGCCCTCGGCATGGGGTTCGACTCGTGACCGCGCTGACACCGGGCACGCCCGTGGACGCGCGCGCCGTCGCCCTCGCGCACGAGCCCCTGCCCGCGGACGAGGTGCGCGACGGAGCGCCGACCGCGGCGTATGCCGTGCTCGACGCCACGGACGGGACGGAGATCGGCGTCTGGGAGATGACGCCGGGCGCCGCGAGCGACACCGAGGAGGAGGAGGTGTTCGTGGTGCTGTCTGGCCGCGCGACCATCGAGTTCACCGAGCCCGCGCTGCCGTCTGTCGAGGTCGGGCCCGGGTCGGTGATGCGCCTGTCGGCCGGCATGCGCACGGTGTGGACGGTGACCGAGACGCTGCGCAAGGTCTCCCTCGCGGTCTGAGCCTCAACCGCGACGGACCTCGGCGTGCGGCATGCGCTCGGCCATGATCCGCACCGCCTCGGGGTTGTCGTCGACCAGCACCGCGTCACGGCCCAGCGCCGACGCCACCGCCCCGGTCGTGCCGCTGCCCGCGAAGAGGTCGAGCACGCGATCGCCCGGACGGCTCGACGCCGTGACGATGCGCCGCAGGATCCCCTCGGGCTTCTGCGTCGGATAGCCCGTCTTCTCCCGACCCGTGGTGGGGACGATGGTGTGCCACCACACGTCGGTGGGGAGCTTGCCGCGCGCCGCCTTCTCCGCCGTGACCAGACCGGGAGCCATGTACGGCTCGCGGTCGACGTCGTCGGAGTTGAACACGTACGTGCGCGGGTTCTTCACGTACACCAGGATCGTGTCGTGCTTGGTGGGCCAGCGCCGCCGCGACTTCGCCCCGTAGTCGTAGGCCCAGATCAGCTCGTTGAGGAAGCAGTCCCGCCCGAACACCGCGTCGAGCATCACCTTGGCGTAGTGCGCCTCCCGGTAGTCGAGGTGCAGATACAGCGTGCCGTCGTCGCCCAGGAGCCGCCACGCCTCCTCCAGCCGGGGCATCAGGAAGGCGCCGTAGTCGTCGAAGCTGTCGTCGTACGCGCGGAGCATGCCCCGCACCCGCTCGTACGCGTGGCCGTGGAACCCGTGCCGCACCTCGGCCTCCGCCGCCGCGGGTTCGGAACTCCGGAGCTCCGCCGGCGAATCCCGCGTGTCGGCGCCGGGGGCCCCCGGATCGGCGGGGTCGTGAGGAGTCGTGAACGTCCGCCGTGCGGTCACGACCTGCCGCTCGCGCGCCCGCCCGGTGTTGAACGGCGGATCGAGGTACACCAGCGTGAACGATCCGGACGGCAGCGTCGCGGCGACGGCGAGGTTGTCGCCCTCCACGATCTCGACCGCACCCCGCGGCGCCCCCTCCGCGGCGACGGGACGGCCCGCGCCCGCGTCCGAGGTCGTCACGGCACCCGGTGCAGCCACGCGTCGGTGGAGAACTTCGACTCCACCAGAGCCTCGGCGTCGGCGTACTCCTCCGGCGTGATCGTGCCGTCTTCGGCGGACGTGAGCGAGCGGAACGTCTCCACGAACCGGTCGATGATCTCCGCCCGCTCGAGCCCGGTCTGGCTGCGCAGCGGGTCGACGCGCTTCGCCGCCGACGTGGTGCCCTTGTCGCTGAGCTTCTCGCGGCCGATGCGCAGCACCTCGGTCATCACCTGACCGTCGATGTCGTACGACAGCGTCGCGTGGTGCAGCACCCCGCCGTTGGCGAGACGCTTCTGCGCGGCGCCGCCGATCTTGCCGGTGGGGCTCGCGATGTCGTTGAGCGGCTGGTACACCGCGTCGATGCCGAGCGAGCGCAGCGCCTGCAGCACCCAGTCGTCCAGGAACGCGTAGGAGTCGGCGAAGGTCATGCCCGCCACGAGCGACGCCGGCACGTACAGCGAGTAGGTGATGATCTGGCCGGCCGCCATGAGCATGGCCCCGCCGCCGGAGATGCGGCGCACCACGTCGAACCCGTGCCGGGCCGCGCCCTCGGGGTCGACCTCGTTGCGGTACGACTGGAACGAGCCGATCACGACCGCCGACTCGTCCCACTCCCAGATGCGCAGCGTGGGACGACGACGCCCCTCGCCCACGCGCGACGTGAGCACCTCGTCGAGCGCGAGGTTCATGCGCGGGGAGACGGCCCTGTCGTGCACGATCTCCCAGTCGAAGTCGCGCCAGCCCGGCGCGGTGACCAGGGCGCGTCGCACGGCGGTGCCGACCGCCTCCGGCGTGAAGCCGAGCAGCTGTGCCCCCTCGGGGAGGGCCCCGCGGACGGCGGCCGCGATCGCGGAGGCGTCGGACTCCACGGGCAGACCCTCGACCGCCGCGTTGATGTCGTCGAGCGCCGAGTCCGGTTCCAGGAAGAAGTCGCCGGCGAGCCGGAACCGCGCGATCCGGTCGTTCTCCACCTCGAGGTCGACGACGACGAGCTTGCCCCCAGGGACCTTGTATTCACCGTGCACGACTCCAGCTTAAGGCGCGCCGTGCCGCGCGGGTCAGCCGCCGAGCACCACCACGCGCTCCCCCGCCCGGATGGGCGTGGAGTAGCGGTTGCCCGGTGGCGGCAGCGGGCACACGAACTGGTCGGAGAACGCGCACGGCGGCAGGTAGGCGCGCGTGAAGTCGAGCACCGCCGTCCCGTCCTCGGCGGGCTCGTCGACCGGGAGGAAACGGAACCGGTACGTCTCCAGGCCGCTGGTGCCGTCGGAGAACACCGCGCTCAGCGTGCCCTGACCGGTGCGGGTGACCGTGAGGGTGTGCGGGGCTCCGGCGAGCGTGAAGTGCAGGCGCCCCGCCACGTCCGTCTCGCGCGAGGCGCCGTCGACCGAGGTCACCAGGATCCGCTCGCCCGGCGTCGGCTCGAACGTGGCGGGCAGCCGCCACCGCTCGTCCGGGGCGTAGGCGTCGATCGCCGTGAACCACTCCCGCTGCGGGCGCGCGGGGTTCCACACGCGCAGCGCGATCGCTCCGTTGCGGTCGAACACGCGCAGCTCGCGGCGGCCCAGGCGCAGGGTCTGCGCGCCGCGGAGGGTGACGCTCGACCCCGCCTGACCGAGCTCGGTGCCGCGGATGCCATCGTCGCCGGCGAGGGCCCAGAGCCCGGGGATGCCGTCGACGGCCGCGGGCTCGCTGATGAGCCAGTTCGTGGACTCGAGCGCGGACGGCCCGTACTCCGCGCCGGCGTAGCGCTCGCGCGCCGCATGCCATTCGTGCCAGTCGCTCCGGAAACCCATCGCCGCGCGCCCTCCCGTCCCTGCTGCGGATGAGCCCGAATCTAGGTCGCCGACGCCGGGCGCGGCGCGCTCGCGTCACACTCCTTCACCGCGCGTCATCCCGCGTCACAGTCCGCCTCGGTCGCGTGCGGGTGTGGGTGCGGACGGGCCGGTGCGGGTGCGAAAAGGGGCCCACGAGGCCGGGCGGAGGGCCGATAACGACCTCGCACCGGGGTCGCCGCCCGGCAGCACGGGGGTGTCAGCGGGCGGGGATGTGCGCGTCGAGCCACGCGAGCACGTCGGCGCGCACCTCGTCCTGCTGCTGCTCGTTGAAGATCTCGTGGCGGGCGTCGGGGTACACGAGGGTCGTGACGTCGGTGAGGCCCGAGCGGCGGCGATACTCGTCGGCGAGCTTGTGGACGCTGCGCGGACCGCCGACCGGGTCGTCGCGGCCGACCAGGAGGAGCATCGGCAGGTCGCGGGCGAGGTGCTTCGCCGGACGCCCGTAGAGCCGCGCCGCGTCGAGCGGACCGAAGAGCTTCAGCAGGGGCACGCCCGTGGTGAGCGGGTCCTCCTCGAAGGACTTCCACACCGCGGGGTCGCGGCTCAGCCACTCGTATCCGGTCGCGTCGTCGGCGGCCCACGCGGCGTTCAGCGGCGCGGGGTTCAGCGACCGCGGCGTCCGCAGTGCCGAGCCGGAGAGGATCACCGCGTCGTACGCCTCGGCGTGCTCGTTCACGAGCATCTGCGCCAGGAACGACCCCCACGAGTGCCCGAGGAGCACGAGCGGCAGGCCGGGGTTCTCGTCGCGGATGATGCCGGTGAGCTGCCAGATCGCGTCCTTCGCCGCCCGGAGTCCGCCGGGGCCGAGCCGCCCCAGCTTCTCGGGGTCGCCGTGCTGACGCAGACCGGTGCGCCCGTGGCCGCGGTGGTCGTCGGCGTACACGTGGAAGCCCGCGCCGGTGAGCGCGGCGATCAGCGCGGGATAGCGGCCGGCGTGCTCGCCCACGCCGTGCAACAGTTGCACGACGCCGCGGGGCTCGCCCGCAGCCGGGTGGACGTCGTAGACGATGGCGATGCCGTGGGAATCGGTGAACTCGCGGGTGTCGGTCACGCTGCGACCCTACCGGTCGCGCCCCGCGAGCGCGTCCCTGATCGCGACCGCGATGTCGCGGTCGGTGACCTCGTAGCCGCCCACGCCGTCGGACGCCGAGCCCATGCGCACGCCGCCCGCGGCGACGACCGTGCGCTTGGCGGAGAAGTGGAGCGCGTCGATGCCGGTCTCGGCGAGCACGGGGGCACTCGCGACGTCGACGCCGCTGCCGGCCATGACCTCGATCGCGCCCTCGGCCGCGGCG
>NZ_SSDM01000347.1:0-304 GCF_004794375.1 Microbacterium sp. K35
CGCACGGGGAGGCCGTCGAGCTCGCCGGTGCCGGTCGTGGAGGTCGGGGCTGCGGTGCCGGAGGCCGAGGTGGCGCCTGCCGTCGTGCCGAGGGCCGCGGAGTCGGAGGCCGTGTGATGCGGCGCCGTGACGCCGTCGACCGCGTGGTCCACGGCGGCGCGCAGGACGTCGGCCCGGGTGATGGCGCCGTCGGCTCCGCTCGGGGTGATGGTGTGCACGTCGAGCCCCAGGTCTCGCGCGAGGCGTCGCACGAGGGGCGAACGGACGGCCACGGGGCGGCGCGGCGCGGAGGGGGGAGCGTCGA
>NZ_SSDM01000348.1:0-5121 GCF_004794375.1 Microbacterium sp. K35
GCGAGATGGCCGTCAGAGCGCCCAGCGCCATGGTGTCGCTGTGCGGTAGCGCGGGCGCGGCTGCGCGCGAGCACCGGCCACGACGAGCTCGCCGCGACCCGGCTCGCGATCATCGGCATGGGCAAGGCCGGCGCGCGGGAGCTGAACTACGTCAGCGACGTCGACGTCATCTTCGTCGCGGGAACCGCCGATGACGCGGTCGTGTCGGAGGCGCGGGCCATCGACATCGCGACGCGACTGGCGCGCGAGACGATGCGTGCCCTCAGCGCGATCGAGGTCGAGCCGCCCCTGTGGGAGGTCGATGCGGCGCTGCGGCCCGAGGGCAAGCAGGGGGCGCTGGTGCGCTCGCTCGCCTCGCACGCCGCCTACTACGACCGCTGGGCGAAGGGGTGGGAGTTCCAGGCGCTGCTGAAGGCACGGCCGCTCGCGGGAGACCCCGTGCTGGGCGCGGAGTACATCGCGGCCGTGCAGCCCCTCGTGTGGTCGAGCGCCGCGCGCGAGGAGTTCGTCGAGAACGTGCAGCGCATGCGCGAACGGGTCATGGAGCACATCGATCCGGAGGACGCGCCGTACCAGCTCAAGCTCGGCGCGGGCGGTCTGCGCGACATCGAGTTCACGGTGCAGCTCCTGCAGCTCGTGCACGGGCTGACCGACGAGACGCTGCGCACCCGCGGCACGCTGGAGAGCCTCGACGCCCTCGTCGACGGCGGGTACATCGGCCGGGCGGATGCGGCGACCTTCGCCGCCGACTACCGCGTGCTGCGGCTCATGGAGCACCGGTTGCAGTTGCGCGAGCTCTCCCGCACGCACCTGATGCCCCGCACGCCGGCCGGACGACGGTTCCTCGCCCGCGCGACCGGACTGGCCGACAGCGGCGACGCCATCTGGGCGCGCTGGGAGGCCGTGCGCCGCGAGGTGCGCGAGATCCACACGCGCCTGTTCTACCGCCCGCTGCTGAGCGCGGTCGCCGGTCTGCCGGAGGAGGAGCGCACGCTGTCGCTGGAGCAGGCGCACGACCGGCTCGCGGCGATCGGGTTCCGCGACCCGGCCGGGGCGCTGCGCCACATCGGTGCCCTGACGCGAGGGTTGAGCCGCAAGGCCACGATCCAGCGGCACCTGATGCCGATCATGGTGCGCTGGTTCGCCGACGGCAGCGACCCGGACTACGCGCTCCTGGCGTTCCGTCGCATCAGCGAGCGGCTGGGCGACACCTCGTGGTTCCTGCGGATGCTGCGGGATTCCTCCGGCGCGGCCGAGAGTCTCACGCGGCTGCTGTCGTCGTCGCGCTACATCGGGGAGCTGCTCGAGTGGATCCCGGAGTCCGTGGCCTGGCTCGACAGCACGGAGCGCCTGCGACCACGTGGCGCGGAGGCGCTGGACGAGGAGGCGCGAGCGATCCAGACGCGGCACGAGACGGTCGCGGACGCGCTGCGGGCGGTCAGGGCCCTGCGGCGGCGCGAGCTGCTGCGCACGGCCATGGGCGCGGTGCTCGATGTGCTCACGATCGAGGAGGTGGCGACGGCCCTCACCGACATCACCGCCGCGACGATCCAGGCCGGGCTGCGCGCGGTGATGCGTGAGGTCGTGCCGCCGGAGGACGCGGCGCTCGACTTCGCCGTGATCGCGATGGGCCGGTTCGGCGGTGGCGAGCTCGGGTTCGGCTCCGACGCGGACGTGCTGTACGTGTACGACGCGAACGGCGTGGATCCGCAGCGCGCCGAGAAGCTCGCCACGAAGATCGTGGCGGGTCTGCGCGAGCACCTCACCGACCACCGGCTGCCGCTGGAGCTCGACGCCGGACTGCGTCCGGAGGGGCGCAACGGTCCGCTGGTGCGCTCGTTCGACGCGTACACGGCGTACTACCGTCGCTGGTCCCTGTCGTGGGAGGCGCAGGCGCTGCTGCGCGCGCAGGGCGTCGCGGGGAGCGTCAAGCTGATCGCGCGGTTCACGGAGCTCGCCGATTCGATCCGCTACCCCGACACGGTCGACCTCCAGGGGCTGAGGGAGATCAAGCGCATCAAGGCGCGGGTCGAGGGGGAGCGGCTACCGCAGGGCACGGATCCGCGACGGCACCTCAAGCTCGGGCCGGGAACCCTGAGCGACGTGGAGTGGCTCGTGCAGCTGCTGCAGCTGCAGCATGCGGCGGAGGTGCCGGGACTCCGCACCACCTCGACACTGCGGGCGCTGGACGCGGCGGTGGCTGCCGGGCTCGTGGAGGAGGAGGACGCGGAGCGTCTGCGGGCCGCCTGGCTGCTGTCGAGCCGGCTCCGGTCGGCCATCACCCTGCTCACCGGACAGACCAGCGACGTGCTCCCGGCCGACCGCCGGCAGCTCGACGCGCTGGCGCGGCTGCTGGGCTACCCGAACCGCGCGGCCACGCAGCTCGAGGAGGACTACCTGGGTGTCACGCGCCGGGCTCGGCGGACCTTCGAGCACCTGTTCTACGGGTGACTGTCAACCGAGTTGCGGGAACGGCTCCGGTCGCCCAGGCTGAGCGCATGACGTCTTCTCCTCTGGCAGTGATCTGGAACCCCACGAAGTCGGACAGGGCGGTTCTCGAGGAGGCCGTCCGGCTCGCGTTCGGCGATGACGCGGACATCCGCTGGTGGGAGACCACCCCGGAGGACGCGGGCCGTGGCATGGCGGCGGAGGCGGTCGCGGAGGGCTGCGACCCGGTCATCGCGGTAGGCGGAGACGGGACCATCCGAGCGGTCGCGGAGGCCCTCGCGGAGACCGGGGTCGCCCTCGGCATCGTGCCGCAGGGCACCGGCAACCTCCTGGCCCGCAACCTCGGCATCCCCCTGGAGGGCGTCCTTCCCGCGCTGGAGCACGTCCGCGACAGCGAGCCGCGGAACATCGACCTCGGATGGGTCGAGATCGACGGGGAGGAGCACGCGTTCTCGGTCATGGTGGGCTTCGGCGTCGATGCCCAGATGCTGGTGGAGACCAATGACGACCTCAAGGACCGCGCGGGATGGCTCGCGTACGTCGAGGCGATGGGCCGGGCACTCGCCGGCACGGAGATGACCGACATCACGCTGCAGCTGGACGACGGTGAGCCGCAGGAGCTGCGTGGGCACACCCTCCTGATCGGAAACTGCGGCATGTTGCAGGGCGGTATCCGACTGCTGCCCGACGCCCTCGTCGACGACGGGCTCCTCGACATGCTGCTGATCAGCGCCGACGGTCCGCTCCAGTGGCTCGACACCGTCCGCTCCGTGGTGTGGGACAACGGCATCCGACGGATTCTCGGGAGTGTCGATCAGGCGGTGAGCACGGACTCCACCACGCACGTCTCCGCCGAGCGCATCGAGGTGCGCCTTGCGGCTCCGCAGATGTTCGAGATCGACGGCGAGGAGGTCGGGGAGATCTCGTCGTTCGCGGTGCGCGTGCAGGCGGGCGCCGTCACCGTCCGCTGATCACGCGACCGTCACGGCCGGTGGTGTCTTCTTCCTGTCCTGTGTCGGGAACACCACCTTCTGCACGATGATGATGATGCTCGCCGCGATCGGGATGGCCACCAGCGCGCCGAGGATCCCGCCGAGCGCACCACCCGCGACGGCCGCGATCACCACGAGAGCCCCCGGAACGGCGACCGCGCGGCTCATGATGCGGGGCGACAGCACGTATGCCTCGATCTGCATGTACACGAGGTAGTAGATGATCGCGATGAGCGCGGTCGTGGGCGACTCGAACAGGCAGATCAGCGAGATGATGATCGATGCCGACAGGGTTCCGACGAGCGGGATCATCGAGCCGATGAAGGCGATGAGGGCCAGCAGCGCCGGCACCGGTGCGCCGATGATGCTGAGGAAGATCAGGCTGAGCACGCCGTTGGTCAGGGCGAGGCTCGCCTGACCGATCACGTAGCGACCGACCGCGCTCGAGACATCCTCCAGGAGTTCGCTGAACGTGTCGCGCTGGTAGGCGGGCACGAAGCGAGCGGCGACGCGCTTCATGCTGCGCAGCGACGCCATGAAGTACAGCGTCAGGATCAGGACGATGGTGACGCCGGTGATGCCTCCGGCGATCCCGGCGCCGACCGCGAAGACACCGCCGCCGATGTCGAAGAAGTTGTCGGGGTCCTGCACGAAGCCGAGCACGCCGTTGACGGCATCGGTGATGGTCGAGCCGAACTGGGCGCTCATGTCCTTGTACCAGTCCGTCTTCATGAAGTCCTCGATCATCTTCGGACCGTCTTTGATCAGGTTGGTGATCTGTTCGACGAGGATCGGGACGATGGCGAGGATGATCCCGGCGAACGCGAGGACGACGCCGGCGACGACGATCGCGACGGCGGCGGGACGGGGGAGCTTGCGCTCGATGCTGGTGACGATGGGGTCGAGTCCGAGCGCGAGGAAGATCGCGACGCCGATGTAGACCAGCACGGTCGCGAGCTGATTGACGATGCCGCCGATCGCGAGAGCGACCAGGACGCCCAGGGCTCCCAGCAGCCCGAACATGAACGGGTTTGCTCTCGCCCCTGCGACCACCGAGGTGGGGGAGCGGCGCTGGGCCGATACGGTCTGCGCCTCGTCGGTCGCGATGATTCTCCTGCGGCGCATGTCCCCTCCAACTGTGCGTGCTCGCACTCGATCTTGCTCCACACCGGGGCCCGGCGCGCTCAGCGACACCCGATGGCGTGCGGCTGAACGCCGGGCCTAGTCGTCCGAGCCCTTGCCCTGCGAGCCTGTGCCCTTATCGCCCTTGCCGGGCGTCTCGACCGCGGCTCGATCGTGCGTGGTCGGCGAACCCTGGTCCGCGGAACCCGGCTTTCCGCCCCTCGTGCCCTCGCCGTTGCCTTTCGCTCCTTTGCCCTTGCCCTTGCCGTTGTCCTGCTGTGCAGCCGGGTTGTCGTCGGCATGGTCGGTCGCGTGCTCGTCGCCGACGGACTCGACGGTGAGGGACTCGGCGGGGGCGGGAGCGACGGCCGCGGGCACCTCGACGACGGTGGGCGGGGCCGTCTCGGCGGCCGTGGGCGACTCGACGGAGGAGATCCCGCTGAGCACGGCGCCGGAGCTCGCCACGGCTTGAGTGCCCTGGCCCGACAGCGACACCGCGACCGTGGTGACGGCTCCGATGGCGACGACGGCGGCGAAGAGCAGACTGTCGCGTCACCAT
>NZ_SSDM01000349.1:0-14757 GCF_004794375.1 Microbacterium sp. K35
GAGCGGGACGTCGCCCCGCGTCCAGCAGCCGGGCGACGTCCCGCTCGGAGGGGTGGCGCAGCAGCGACGGCTCGTGCGCGCCGTGGTGGCCGGGGTCGAGGAACGGGCCCTCGAGGTGCGAGCCGAGCACGTCGACGTCGGTCTCGGTGAGGTCGGCGATGGTCGCGACGCTCTCCGCCAGTGCGTCCAGCGTTCCGGTCACCAGCGAGATGACGGCGCGGGTCGTGCCGTGCGCGCGGTGCAGGTCGCGCCCGGTCCGGATCGCGTCGATGCCGTCGTCGTACGCGGCACCGGCGCCGCCGTGGCCGTGGATGTCGATGAAGCCGGGGGTCAGCACGGCGTCGGGACCTGCGGCCTCCGCCGCGTCGACCACCTGGTCCGCGGACTCCCACTCCGACCCGGTGCCGCGCGAGACGACGACGCCGTTCTCGATGCGGACCCATCCGTCGTCGGTGACCTCACCGCGGTCGACGATGCGGGCGGAGTGGACGACCAGCGAGCCGGTCGCGGAGGAGTGGGTGGTCAACGTTCGCTCCAGGGGATGTCAGCTGCGGGGTGGAAATCGACCCCCTCAGCCTTCCACAGCGGCGCGAGTCGTCCGACCCGCGCCCGGAACGACTCCCAGCTCCGACCGGCACCCTCGCGCGGGGACCACGCGACCTCGGCCTGGGCCGCCGCGCGGGGGAACACCAGCTGCTCGACCTCGTCGAGCGTGCGGGTGGTCTCCGACCACAGGGGCGCCTCCACGCCGAGGATCGCGGACTCCGGCACGTCGAGCACCGCGGTCGGCTCCCACTCGTAGGCGGAGCGGACGTCGATGATCGCCGCCCACGTGAGCCCCAGCGGGAAGTCCTCGGTGTACTTCATGTCGAGGTAGGTCACGTTCGCGGCGGACATGATCAGCGCGCCACCGCGCTCGACGAAGTGCGCGGCCTCCGCCGCGTGGGTGCCCTCCGGCGTGGTCTTGCCCCAGTACTGTCCGACGGTCCCCTCGGCGATGTTCGCGGCGGAGCCCATCTCGTGCCAGGCGACGGGGGTCTTGCCCTCCGCGACCACGATCGCCGTCGCGCGCTCGGCGAACAGGTCGAAGTCGGCCTGCGGGGTGCCGAGCGACTCGTCGCCGCCGATGTGGATGTACGGACCGGGCGTCATCTCGGCGAGCTCCCGGACGACGTCGCGCACGAAGTCGTAGGTGCGCTCCTCGTGGATGCGCACGCTGGAGTGGCCGACGCCCCATCCGAGATACGTCTCGCCGGCGACCGGGAGCGGCTGCCCGAGCCGCTCGGAGTCGGCGACGAGGGCGTCGTTCAGCACCGGCTCCTCGACGAGTTCCGGATAGGCGACGCCGATCGCGTGCGTGTGTCCGGGCAGGTCGATCTCGGGGATCACGATCATGTGCCGCGTCGCGGCGTAGGCGACGATCTCGCGGTAGTCGTCCTTCGTGTAGAAGCTGCCGGGGTGACCGTCGACCGAGGTCGTGGCCGCACGCTCGGTCAGCAGCGGCCAGGCGTCGATGTGTACCCGCCAGCCCTGGTCGTCGCTCAGGTGCAGGTGGAGGTGGTTGTACTTCAGGGCGCTCGTGCTGTCGATGAAGCGCTTCACGTCGTCGACGCCGAAGAAGTGGCGCGCCACGTCGAGCATCACGCCCCGGCGCGCGAACCGTGGGGCGTCGGCGATCTCCACGTGCGGCAGCGCCCAGCCTCCGGCGTCCTCGCGCAGCAGCTGCAGCAGCGTCTGGACGCCGTAGAACAGCCCGGCCTCGTCGGTGCCGGTGACCACCGCGCGGTCGTCGATCCGCAGCGTGTACCCCTCGGCAGCCGCGACACCGCTGTCGAGGCGCAGCTCGATGTCGGCCGGCCCTTCGGCGGCCGTTTCCAGCCGCAGGCCGGTGCGGCGCTCGACCGCGGCGGCGAGCTGCGCGGCGGCGGGGGAGGAGCCCTGGATGCGGGACCTGGAGGTGATCGCGAGGCGGCCGTCGCCGACGGTGGTGGAGGCGGGGGCGGGCACGAGGGGAAGCTCGAGAGGAAGGACCATGAACAAAACCTATCGGCCGCGGACGCCCAGGGGAACAGCGGAATCGAAACGATTCTGCGTGGCCGGTCGGGCACCCGCCGGCAGCGCGCTGTCCCGCTCCGCCGATCCGCTATGCTCGTAATCGTCGCGACTGGCGTCTGGGTGGACTACCACCGGGGAGCGACTGACCACGGAATTCGACCGCGCGCCTGGGCCGATGCGAACACCCCTCGAATCCGTCGTCAAAGGAGCACGTCATGACCGACCGTTACTTCAACGCCCCGCTCGCCGAGGTCGACCCGGAGATCGCCCAGGTCCTCGACCGCGAGCTGAAGCGTCAGCAGACCTTCCTCGAGATGATCGCCTCGGAGAACTTCGTCCCCGTCTCGGTGCTGCAGTCGCAGGGCTCCGTGCTGACCAACAAGTACGCCGAGGGCTACCCGGGCCGCCGCTACTACGGCGGGTGCGAAGAGGTCGACGTCGCCGAGTCGCTGGCGATCGAGCGGGCCAAGAGCCTCTTCGGTGCCGAGTTCGCCAACGTCCAGCCGCACTCCGGCGCGTCCGCCAACGCGGCCGTGCTGCACGCGATCGCCCGCCCCGGCGACACGCTCCTGGGCCTCTCGCTCGACCAGGGCGGGCACCTCACGCACGGCATGAAGATCAACTTCTCCGGCCGCCTGTACGACATCGTCGCCTACGGCGTGAACCCCGAGACCTCGACCATCGACATGGACGAGGTGCGTCGCCTCGCGCTCGAGCACAAGCCGAAGGTGATCATCGCCGGCTGGTCGGCGTACCCGCGCACGATGGACTTCGCGGCCTTCCGCGCGATCGCCGACGAGGTCGGTGCGGTGCTGTGGGTCGACATGGCGCACTTCGCCGGCCTCGTCGCCGCGGGTCTGCACCCCAACCCGGTCCCGCACGCGCACGTCGTCTCCTCGACCGTGCACAAGACGATCGGCGGCCCCCGCTCCGGCTTCATCCTGACGAACGACGCCGACATCGCCAAGAAGATCAACAGCGCGGTGTTCCCGGGCCAGCAGGGCGGTCCGCTCATGCACGTGATCGCCGCCAAGGCCACCGCGTTCAAGCTCGCCGGCACCCCCGAGTTCAAGGAGCGGCAGGAGCGCGTGCTCCGCGGCGCCGCCCTCATCGCCGAGCGCCTGTCGCAGCAGGACGTGCAGGACGCGGGCATCGCCGTGCGCTCCGGCGGCACCGACGTGCACCTCGTGCTGGTCGACCTGCGCGACGCGGAGATCGACGGCAAGCAGGCGGAAGACCTCCTGCACGACATCCACATCACCGTGAACCGCAACGCCGTGCCGAACGACCCGCGTCCGCCGATGGTGACCTCGGGCCTGCGCATCGGCACCCCGGCGCTCGCGACGCGCGGCTTCGGCGACGCGGAGTTCACCGAGGTGGCCGACATCATCGCGCTCGCGCTGCTGCCCGGCGCCGACGTGGAGGCCCTGCGCGCCCGCGTGGACGCGCTCGCCGCCGCCTTCCCGCTCTACCCCGACCTGCAGCAGTAGTCCCTCGCGCCGAGCGCACCGGATCCTGCCGAGTGCACGGCCTGCTCACGCGAGCGGGGCGTGCACTCGACGGGAAGCCCTGCACCCGGCGGGAGGGGAGAGAAGAAGAGGAATCACATGACCGCGAAGATCCTGGACGGGAAGGCCGCCGCGGCCGAGATCCGGGCCGAGCTGACCGAGCGGGTCGCCGCACTGAAGGAGCGCGGGATCACGCCGGGCATCGCGACCGTGCTCGTCGGTGCCGACCCGGCCTCGCAGCTGTACGTCGGCATGAAGCACCGGCAGTCCGAGGCGATCGGCATGAACTCGATCCAGCGCGAGCTGCCCGCCGACGCGACCCAGGAGGACGTCGAGGCGCTGATCGACGAGCTCAACGCCGACCCCGCCTGCCACGGCTACATCGTGCAGCTCCCGCTGCCGAAGCACCTCGACACCGACGCCATCCTGGAGCGGATCGACCCGGCGAAGGACGCCGACGGCCTGCACCCGACCAACCTCGGCCGGCTCGTGCTCAACGTCAACGCGCCCATCCACACGCCGCTGCCGTGCACGCCGCGCGGGGTGATCGAGCTGCTGCTGCGCAACGACTACGACCTGAAGGGGAAGCACGTGGTGGTGGTCGGCCGCGGCGTCACGATCGGCCGCTCGATCGGGCTGCTGCTGACCCGCCGCGACCTCAACGCCACCGTCACGCTCACCCACACCGGCACGGTCGACATGCCGCGCTACCTGCGGGAGGCCGACGTGATCGTGGCCGCCGCGGGCGTGAAGCACCTCATCCGCGCCGAGGACGTGAAGCCGGGCGCCGCCGTGCTCGACGTGGGCGTGACCCGCGAGACCGACCCGGAGACGGGCAAGAGCCTGGTGTTCGGCGATGTCGCGCCCGATGTGGCGGAGGTCGCCGGCTATCTGTCGCCCAACCCCGGCGGCGTCGGACCGATGACGGTGGCGCTGCTCATGACCAACGTGGTCGAAGCCGCCGAGCGCGCGGTCTGACACCGGCGGCCCGTCACCGCGGGATCGAGAAGGCGCCCCACCCGGCCGGGAGGGGCGCCTTCTCCATTCCGCAGCGCGAGGAGACGGTGCGAGGAGACGGTGCCGGCGGGAGGAGACGGGGCTCAGCGACCGTGCAGCGAGCTCTCGACGCCGCTGATGCGCGCCTGCTCGTCGAAACGGAACGTCGCGGTGCCGCTCGTGTCGACCACGGTCGCACCGGAGAACGCCTCGTCGGTCCACGTGAGCGTCCAGCCGGCCAGACGGGCGAGGTCCCACACCGACGTCCGGGCGTCGGGCAGCGCCGCACCGGAGAGCACGCGGGGGAGCGCGACCACGGCGTCGGCCACCGTGAGCGGCGCCAGCGGTGCGTCGAGGAGGAACACCGCGCGCGTGCCGCCGTCGACCGGCGCGGAGTAGTACGGGGAGCGCCCGGTCAGCTCGACCGCGACCCCGCCGACCGTGTGCGCCGCCTGCGCGATCCAGTCCGCGTCGCCCGAGGCCTCGGCCGGGAACGGCACCTCGGGGGAGGTCAGCTCGGCGACCCCGTGCTCGGTGCCGTACGCGCGCAGCTGGGCCGCGACACCCTGGGGGTCGCCCTGCGGGTGCGCCCACGCCCACAGCAGCGAGCGCGGCCCCGGGGCGATCGTCGCGATCAGGTGGGCGCGGGTCACCAGCTGCCGCGTGGGATCCGCGTTCGCCGTGAACGTGAGCGTGCCCGCAGTCAGGTCGGCATCCCAGCGGTGCTCGCCGAGCGCATCGGCAGCCGCGGAGAGGGCGTCCTGGCGGAGCGCGGTGAACAGGGCGGCACGGTCGGCGAGCGGCTGGAGGGCGGCGAAGGTCATGCCCCCAGTCTCCCCGTGATTGCTATGAATCCGCCACCTCGGCGCGGGCCGGAGCGACCGCCGCCGCCGGTCGTCCCATCCGCCAGACGCTGGGGACCGCGAGCGTCGTCAGGGCGATCGCGCCGTATACCGCGCCGGACGCGATCAGCACGGTGGCCGGATCGGCCTGGGTGATCAGCCAGCCGTACACGAGCGTGCCGATCGGCATCACCACGAAGCTGCCCAGCATGTCGTAGCTGGCGACGCGCGAGAGCTTCTCGCCGGGCACGTTCTCCATCATCGCGAGGTTCCAGCCCGTCGCGAACACCTCGGCTCCGGCCCCCGCGAGGAACGCGGCCATCGCCAGCAGCACCACCCCTGGATGCACGCCGAGCACGGTGAGCGGGATCGCGAACGCGGCCATCCCGATCATCCCGTAGCGCAGCGGACGCCGCAGCGGCACCCACATCAGCAGCAGCGTCATCAGCAGCACGCCGACGCCCTCCGCGCTGAGCACCCACCCCCAGCCGGTGATGCCGAGCCGGTCGTCGTTCTTCGCGATGTAGGGCCCCACCACCCCCCACGCCCCGACGTGGATCGCGTTCATGATCATGAAGGCCAGCACGATGGTCCACAGCCAACTGCGGCTCCAGAACTCGTGCCACCCGATCCGCAGGTCGTGGAACATCGTGGTGCCGCCCTCCGCGGCGGGCGGAGGCAGCTTCACGAGCGCGAGGACCGGGATCGCGACCAGCCAGCCCGCAGCCTGCACCACCATGGCCCACGCGGGGCCGGCGGCCGCGACCACGACACCCGCGATGACCGGTCCGCCGATCGTGACGGCCGACCGCACGAACGACAGCATCGCGTTCGCCTGCTGCAGGTGCTCCGGGGTGGTCAGCTGCGGGATGATGCCCTGCATCGCCGGGAGCACGAACGCGGTGGAGGCGCCGTTGACCACCGACAGGATCGCCAGCAGGGGGACCGTCGCGGTGCCGGTGAAGAGCAGGGCGGCCATCGCGCCGATCGACAGGATGTCGACGACGTAGCAGGACTGGATGATGAGCGCGCGCGGCAGGCGGTCGGCGACGACCCCGCCGAACAGCACGAACACGATGTTGCTGACGGTGAACGCGGCCAGCACGATCGACAGCGACCGGGCGTCGTTGTCGATCTCCAGCACCGCGAAGGCCAGCGCGATCGACGACATCGAGCCGGTGATCATCGTGATCGCCCGCGCCAGGAAGAACCAGCGGAAGTTGCGGTCCTGCATCGCCGCGAGACCGCGGATCATCGGGACGCCTCGCTGCTGTGCACCGAGTCATCCTGCCACGGATCACGCGGCGCGGCGGGTCAGTAGCTGGAGCGCGGTGTGCCGTCCGTGCCGATGAAGCGCGTGGCCAGGGCCTCGGACGCCCGGGCGAGCAGCGCCACGTCGGCGCCCACCGCCACGAAGTCCGCGCCCGCCGCGAGGTAGGCGTCGGCCGCGGCGGGGTCGAACGCGTTCACGCCCACCGGCTTCCCGGCGTCGTGCACGGCCGTGAACACCCGCTCCACCGCGGCGACGACGTCGGGATGCGTCTGCTGGCCGAGCAGCCCCATCGACGCGGACAGGTCGGACGGGCCGACGAACACGGCATCGACGCCGTCGACCGCCGCGATGTCGGCCGCGGCCTCCACCCCCGCGGTCGTCTCGATCTGCACCGTGAGCGAGGTGTGCTGCGCCGACTCCTGCAGGTACCGCTCGACGCGGTTCCACCGGGCGCTGCGGGCCAGGGCGCTGCCGACGCCGCGCACCCCCTCCGGCGGGTAGCGGGTCGCGGACACGGCGGCGCGGGCCTCCTCGGCGGACGAGACCATCGGCACGATCAGATTCTGCGCGCCGAGGTCGAGGATCTGCTTCAGCGCGACCGCATCGTTGAAGGGGGCTCGCACGAGCGGGGTGACCGGGTACGCCGCGACCGCCTGGAGCTGGAGGAGCACCGACTCGAGCGTGTTGGCAGAGTGCTCCATGTCGATCAGGAGCCAGTCCAGGCCGGAGCCCGCCGCCACCTCGGCGAGCAGCGGGCTGCCGGAGCACACCCACATCCCCACGAACGGCCGGTCGGACTCCGCGAGCTGTGCGCGGAACGACGGGGCTAGACGAAGCGGCATGTGATGGTTCCCATCGGTCCGTAGTCGCACAGCACCTCGTCGCCGCGCGACACCCACATCGGGCGCGTGAACGATCCTGCCAGGATGATCTCGCCAGGCTCCAGCCGCGCGCCGTGCTGGTGGAACTTGTTCGCGAGCCACGCGACGCCGGTGGCGGGGTGCCCGAGGACGCCGGCGGCCACGCCCGTCTCCTCGATCTCGCCGTTGCGCGACAGCACACCCGGCACCCAGCGCAGATCGATCTCATCGGGGCGCTTGCGCACGGTCCCCAGCACCATCGCCCCGTAGGCGGCGTTGTCGCTGATCGTGTCGACGATCGTGCGGCCCTCCAGCTCGATGTGCGAGTTGAGCACCTCCAGCGCGGGGACCGCGTAGTCGATCGCGGCCAGGGCGTCGTCCAGCGTGCAGTCCGGACCCTCCAGGGGTTCCTTCAGCACGAAGGCGAGCTCGACCTCGATGCGCACGTTCGAGAAGTGCGCGGTCGGGATCTCGGCGCCGGACTCGTAGACGGTGTCGTCGAACATGACGCCGTAGTCGGGCTCGGTGATGCCCGTCGCCTGCTGCATGGCCTTCGAGGTCAGCCCGATCTTGCGGCCCACCAGCCGGCGCCCCGCCGCGACCTGCGAGTCGCGCCACACGCCCTGGATCGCGTAGGAGTCCTCGACGGTGGCCTCCGGGTACCGCGCGGTGATGCGCGGGATCACGCCGTGCGTGCGGTCGGCCTCGGTGAGCTCCGCCGCGATCTGCGCGATCGTCTCCTCAGACAGCATCCGTGCCCCCTAGAGCTGGTGGCCCAGCTTGTACTCGCCCTGCTTGTACTCGGGCATCGAGCCCTCGCCCTCGTCGGCACGCGTGTACGAGAAGCCGTCGGCGCCGATCGTGACCGCCATCTCGCTGGAGTCCGTGCGGGCGACGACCGGCTGCGGGTTGCCGTCGAGGTCGAGCACGAGCGACGCGTCGGTGTACCAGGACGGCACGACCGGGGTGCCCCAC
Organism: Microbacterium sp. K35; assembly: GCF_004794375.1. Lineage (NCBI taxonomy): Bacteria > Bacillati > Actinomycetota > Actinomycetes > Micrococcales > Microbacteriaceae > Microbacterium > Microbacterium sp. K35. The sequence continues at coordinate 8,510 of NZ_SSDM01000349.1, forward strand.
CAGTCGCGGCGCTGGTTGTCGTGCACGTCCCACGTGACCACGGGGTTGTCGGGGTCGCCCGTGTAGTAGTCCTGCGTGTAGATCTCGACGCGGTGGCCGTCGGGGTCGCGCAGGTAGAGGTAGAACGCGTTCGAGACGCCGTGACGGCCGGGGCCCCGCTCGATCGCGTCGGAGCGGCGGAGCGCGCCGAGCTTGTCGCAGATCGCGAGGATGTTGTGCTTCTCGTGCGTCGCGAAGGCGACGTGGTGCATGCGCGGGCCGTCGCCGCCGGTCGCGGCGGTGTCGTGCACGGTGGGCTTGCGGCGCATCCACGCGGCGTACACGGTGCCCTCGTCGTCCTGGATGTCCTCCGTCACGCGGAAGCCGAGGTCCTGGTAGTGGCGCACGGCGCGCGGCACGTCCGGGGTGACCTGGTTGAAGTGGTCGAGGCGCACGAGCTCACCCGGGGTGTGCAGGTCGTACCGCCAGGACAGGCGCTCGACGTGGTCGGTGGCGAAGAAGAACTCGTACGGGAAGCCGAGCGGGTCGACCACGCGCACGGAGTCGCCGATGCCCTTCACGAACCCGTCCTCCTTGCGGCGCACGTCGCAGCCGAGCTCGGTGTAGAACTCCACGGCGCGGTCGAGGTCCTCGGCCGAACGCACCCGGTACGAGAACGCGGCCACCGCGGCGATCGGGCCCTGGCGCAGCACCAGGTTGTGGTGGATGAACTCCTCGGTGGAGCGCAGGTAGATGGCCTCGTCGTCCTCCTCGGTCACGTATAGGCCGAGGATGTCGACGTAGAACTGGCGCGAGGCGGCCAGGTCGGTCACCACGAGCTCCATGTACGCGCAGCGCAGGATGTCGGGCGGGGTGCTCTTCGGCGTCGCGACGGGGTTGTCGGACTCGATCGGAGCCTCCTGGCTCACGTAGTACCCCGAGGAGGTCAGCGTCTTCTTGGTCTTGTCGGTCATGTCAGCGTCCTTGCTCGTGCGACGGGTGTCAGTTCTTGCCGAAGGTCGGGTTGTGGGGCGTGGAGGCGAGCGTGATGTGCACGCTCTGCTGGTCGGTGTAGAAGTCGATCGAGCGGTAGCCGCCCTCGTGGCCGAGGCCCGACGCCTTCACCCCGCCGAACGGGGTGCGCAGGTCGCGCACGTTGTTGCTGTTCAGCCACACCATGCCCGCCTCGACCGACTGCGCGAACGTGTGCGCGCGCTTGAGGTCGTTGGTCCAGATGTACGCCGCGAGCCCGTACTTGGTGTTGTTCGCGAGCGCGAGCGCCTCCTCGTCGGAGTCGAACGGGGTGATGGCGACCACCGGGCCGAAGATCTCCTCCTGGAAGATGCGGGCGTCGGGGGAGACATCGGCGAACACGGTCGGCGCGACGAAGTTGCCCTCCTCGAAGCCCTCGGGGCGGCCGCCACCGGCGACCAGACGCCCCTCGGACTTGCCGATCTCGACGTAGCTCATCACCTTGTCGTAGTGCTCGGGGTGAACGAGCGCGCCGACCTCGGTCGCGGGGTCGTGCGGGTAGCCCACCTTCACGCGCTTCGCCTGGGCGGCGTAGCGCTCCACGAACTCGTCGTAGATCGACCGCTCGACGATGATGCGCGACCCGGCGGTGCAGCGCTCGCCGTTGAGGGAGAAGACGCCGAAGATGGTCGCGTCGACCGCGGCCTCCAGGTCGGCGTCGGCGAACACCACGGCGGGCGACTTGCCGCCGAGCTCCATCGACAGTCCCTTGAGGAACGGAGCGGCGTTGCCGAAGATGATCTGCCCGGTGCGGCTCTCGCCCGTGAACGAGATGAGCGGCACGTCGGGGTGCTTCACGAGGGCGTCACCCGCGTCTTCACCCAGGCCGTTGACGAGGTTGAACACGCCCTGCGGCAGCCCGGCCTCCTCGAAGATGCCCGCCCACAGCGAGGCGGACAGCGGCGTGAACTCGGCCGGCTTCAGCACGACCGTGTTGCCGGTCGCGAGCGCGGGACCCAGCTTCCACGACTCGAGCATGAACGGCGTGTTCCACGGGGTGATGAGCCCGGCGACGCCGATCGGCTTGCGGTTGACGTAGTTCATCTGCTTGCCGGGCACCTTGAACGCGTCGTCGGCCTGCGCCACGATCAGGTCGGCGAAGAAGCGGAAGTTCTCGGCGGCGCGGCGGGCCTGACCCAGCGCCTGCGTGATCGGCAGACCCGAGTCGTACGACTCCAGCTCGGCGAGGCGGGCGTCGCGCGACTCGACGATGTCGGCGATGCGGTGCAGAACGCGCGAGCGCTCGCGGGGGAGCATGCGCGGCCAGGGCCCCTCGTCGAACGCGCGCTTGGCGGCGGCGACGGCGAGGTCGATGTCGGCCTTCTTGCCGGCGGCGGCCGTGGTGTAGGTCTGGTTCGTCACCGGGTCGAGCACGTCGAACGTGTCGCCGTCGACCGAGTCGACGAAGGAGCCGTCGATGTAGTGCTGGATGTGGTCGGGCAGGTCGGCGGGGATGCGGGAGTCGGTCATGATGCTTCTCCTTCGGCGGGGACGGAACGGGTGTGCAGCGCATCGAGGAACGCGTCCCTCGTGCGCCAGCGGTGGTTGCGGGCGGCGAGCTCGATTTCCAGCGGCTCGGCGCCGTCGCGGATCAGCTCGAGGATCTGGGCGTGCTCGTCCACGGAGTGGTGCGCACGGCCGGGCACGTAGGCGAACGTGGAGTCACGGATGCCGGACAGCCGGGCCCAGCCGCGGTGCACGAGGTCGAGCAGGTGCGGGTTGGGGCACGGCTCGAACAGCACCGAGTGGAACTGGCGGTTCAGCTCCGTGAACGCGTGCGGGTCGAAGTGGTCGAGCAGCCGGGCCATGCGGTCGTTGACCTCGGCGGCCTCGGCGAGGGCGTCGGCGTCGAGCAGGGGAGCGGACAGCGCGGTCGCCGCGCCCTCCACCAGCCCGAGCGTCTGCATCGTGTGGGCGTACTCGCCCTCGTCGACGAGGGTCACCCGGGCGCCCACGTTCCGCTCGAACGTCACGAGCCCCTCGGCCTCCAGTCGGCGGATGGCCTCGCGCACCGGCACCACGCTCATGCCCAGCTCGTCGGCGATCGGGCCGAGCACCAGGCGGTAGCCAGGGCCGTAGGTGTGCGCGGAGATGCGCGAGCGGATCCAGGCGTACGCCTGCTCCGACTTGCTCGCGCTCTCGACCGTGCTCACCGCTGGTCCTTCCCGGCCCCGGTGGCCTGCTCGTAGCGGGCGCGCCACTCGGCGTTCAGCGGGAAGAGACCGTCGACCGGGTGGCCGGCGGCGACCTGCTCGGCGATCCAGGCGTCCTCGACCTCCTGCGCGATCGCGTCGGCGGCGACCTCGGCCGCCAGAGCCGGCGGGATCACGATCACGCCGTCGCCGTCGCCCACGATGATGTCGCCGGGCTGCACGGTCGCGCCGCCGCACGAGATGGTCACATCGACGTCCCACGGCACGTGCTTGCGGCCGAGCACCGAGGGGTGCGCGCCCTGCGAGAACACGGGGAGCCCGATCTCGGCGACCGCGTCGAAGTCGCGCACGCCGCCGTCGGTCACGACGCCCGCGGCCCCGCGATTCTGCGCCCGCAGCGCGAGGATGTCGCCCAGCGTGCCGGTGGTGGCGTCGCCCCGGGCCTCGATCACGATGACCTCGCCCTCGGCGACCGCGTCGAACGCGCGCTTCTGGGCGTTGTATCCGCCGCCGTGCGAACGGAACAGGTCTTCGCGGAACGGCACGAAGCGCAGCGTCTTCGCGGTGCCGACGATCTTGGTGCCGGGGAGGTTCGCCGAGACGCCGTCGATGAAGCAGGAGTGGTGGCCGCGCTTGCGCAGCTGAGCCGACAGCCCGGCGGTCGGAGCCTCGAGCAGCTGGGCGCGCAGCTCGGGCGTGAGCGTGGGTGTGTCCTCTTCCGGCGGCAGGCCCGCCTCCTCGCGGGAGCCCCACGCCTCGGTGCGCTGCAGGTCGTCGACGGCGGGAAGGGAGCCGAGGTCGCGGTCGAACGGCACCTCGCCCTGCGTCACCGTGGTCACCAGGCGGCCGGAGCTCGGAGCGCCGGGCGCGTCCGGCGCGTCGACCTCGACCTCGACCACGTCGCCCGGCACGATCACGGACGAGCCCGCCGGGGTGCCGGTGAGGATCACGTCGCCGGGCTCGAGGGTGAAGTGCTGCGACAGGTCGGCGACGAGCTGGGCGAGCGGGAAGATCAGTCCGGCGGTGGTGTCGTCCTGCCGGAGCTCGCCGTTGACCCAGGTGCGCACGCGGAGAGCGGCGGGATCGACCGTGCGGGCGTCGATGAGCTCGGGGCCCAGGGGCGTGTAGCCGTCGCCGCCCTTGGAGCGGACGTTGGAGCCCTTGTCGTTCGCGCGCAGGTCGTACAGGCCCAGGTCGTTCGACGCGGTGACCGCGCCGACGTGGTCCCACGCATCGGCGAGCGAGACGTGGCGCGCCGCGGTGCCGATCACGAGAGCGATCTCGCCCTCGAAGGCGAGCAGCTCGGTGCCGGCCGGGCGCTCGACCGTGCCGCCGGAGACGCCGACCGAGCTGGCGGGCTTGAAGAAGTAGGAGGGAGCGGCGGGGCGGCGGCCGCGCTGGTCGGCGCGGGACGCGTAGCTCAGGTGGATCGCGATGATCTTGCCGGGGCGGGTGATGGGTTCCGTCACGGGGGCGCCTCCTCGCGCTCGGTGCATGTCGTGCCGGACGCGTTGTGCGTCGTATCCGAAATCATATATCATCGTGTCACCCCTCGGCAAGCACATCGGATTCACGTCCGCGCACGCCGTGACAATGCGGTCACAAGCAAAGGAGACACCCCATGAGCGGGCAGTCACAGGATGGGTTCACGCCCACCGGAACCATCGCGACGGCGGCCGACCGGCGCCGCGTCGTGTTCGCCACCGTCGTCGGGACCACCGTCGAGTGGTACGACTTCTTCATCTACGCCACGGCGGTCGGGCTCGTCTTCGGACAGCTCTTCTTCGCGCCGCTCGGCGCCAACAGCGCCCTGGTCGGCTTCGCCACGGTCGGCGTCAGCTTCCTGTTCCGTCCGCTCGGCGCGTTCCTCGCCGGCCACTTCGGCGACAAGCTCGGGCGCAAGGCCGTGCTCATGTGGACGCTCATCCTCATGGGCGCCGCGACCGCGCTGATCGGTGTACTGCCGACCTACGAGACCATCGGCGTGATGGCACCGATCCTGCTCGTGCTGCTGCGCATCGTGCAGGGCATCTCGGCCGGTGGCGAGTGGGGTGGCGCAGTGCTGATGGCCGTCGAGCACGCCCCGCGCAAGAAGCGCGGCATCTTCGGCGCCTCGCCGCAGATCGGTGTGCCGCTCGGACTGCTGCTCGCCTCCGGCGTCATGGCGCTCATGACGGCGATCGCCCCCGGCGACCAGTTCCTCGCGTGGGGCTGGCGCGTGCCGTTCCTGCTCAGCGTGGTGCTGATCCTCGTCGGCTACTACGTGCGCCGCCGCGTGGAGGAGAGCCCGGTCTTCGCCGAGCTCGCCGAGCGCAAGGAGAAGGCGAAGATGCCCATCGTGCAGCTGTTCCGCAAGCACGCGCTGCTCGTGATCATCGCGGCGCTCGTCTTCGCCGGCAACAACGCGGTCGGCTACATGACCACGGGCGGCTACATCCAGGGCTACGCCACCAACCCGGAGGGCCCGATCGGCCTCGAGCGCGGACCCGTGCTGTGGGCCGTCACCGGCTCGGCGGTGACCTGGCTGCTCACGACGCTGCTGGCGGGCTGGGTGTCGGACCGCCTCGGCCGTCGCACCACCTACCTCATCGGCTGGGTGCTGCAGCTGGTCGGCGTGTTCACGCTCTTCCCGCTCGTGAACACCGGCGAGATCGGCCTGCTGTTCGCCGGGCTCGCGATCCTCACGATCGGGCTCGGCTTCACGTACGGCCCGCAGGCCGCGCTCTACACCGAGCTGTTCCCGGCGAGCATCCGCTTCTCCGGCGTCTCGATCTCGTACGCGATCGGGGCCATCGCGGGCGGCGCGTTCGCGCCCCTGATCGCCACCGCGATCGTCGCGGAGACCGGTTCGACCGCGGGCGTCACCTGGTACCTCGTGGGCATGACCCTGCTGGGTCTGATCGCGACGCTCCTGCTGCGCGACCGCTCCGGCATCCCGCTGGGGCCGGATCACGAGGAGGAGCAGGCGGTCAGCCCGATCCGCGGTCTCGCGAAGGCCTGACGCGGGTCGGCTCGCCGCCGAGGGCGCCCGGCTGCCGGAGGGCGGCCGGGCGCCCTCTTATGTGTGCCCGGTGCGGCGCGCCC
>NZ_SSDM01000035.1:0-290 GCF_004794375.1 Microbacterium sp. K35
CCGTGGCCGGCCGTCTCGGGGTCGCGCTCCAGCACGCGCAGGTCGTCGGGGTGCACCCGGACGGTGCGGGCGGCCGCGGCCTCCGGGGCGGCGAGCACGCGGCGCAGTGCGGCGGCGGCGGAGGCCCCCGGTTCGCTCAGCTCGGCGGCGAGGATCAGCTCGGCCAGCTCGATCGCATGACGCAGCACCTGCTCGTGGGCGACCGCGGCGAGCTCCTGCTCGCGCGCTGCGATCGATGCGGTGGCCGCGTGGAGGGCGCCGACCGCGGCGGCGGTCTCGTGCGCCCTCCA
>NZ_SSDM01000350.1:0-11171 GCF_004794375.1 Microbacterium sp. K35
ACCGGGCCCGGTGCGGGAGCCGGAGCCGTGCCCCGCTCCGCCGTGAACGCCAGATCGAACCCGAGATCCGCGGTCGTGCGGTAGTTCGCGTGCACCGACACCGCCAGCACGTTCGTGCCCTCCGACAGTGCGCCGGCCGGAACGGTGAACACCGCGCGCGTGCCCGCCGCCGACGACTGCGTCACCGCCGCCGTCGCGTAGGTGTTCTGCGTGACGGTGCCGGCCGGCATCCGCACCCGCCCGAGCTCACGGCCGTTCAGGTACACCACCGCGCCGTCGTTCGCGATGAGAGAGACCTTCGCATTCGTCACGCTCGCCGCACTGGTCACCGTGAACGTCTTGCGGAACTGCGCGCTCAACGGCTTGGTCGCCAGGTTCGACGGATCGATGTTCGTCGCCGCCCCCGACACGCCCCGCCCGAACAGCGCCTTCCCGACCGGCCACGACGACGCGTCGAACGTGGTCGCGTTCCACGTGGCCGGCAGCGCGTCCGACGAGTACCGCCACGACCACGAGTCCCCGTTGCCCACGAACGTCAGCGCGTTCGCCGGGGCCGGAGCGACCGTGAACGCCGCCGTCGACGCCGACCGGTTGCCCACCGCATCCCGCGCCCGCACGAAGTAGTTCGCGGCGGTCGAGGTCACCGGCACGGTGTACGAGGCCGAGGTCGTGGAGGCGATCACACGGTTGCCCTGCAGCACCTCGTACGTCACACCCGAACCCGCATCCGTCGACGCGCCCCACGTCAGCGTCGCCGTCTTCCCGTCTGCCGATGGGGTCGACGACACCGCCCCCGGGGTCGTCGGCGCCACCGCATCCCGCGGCGCGAAGCGGATGAACCCGCCCGACCACTGCTCCGCACCACCCGGAAGCTGCGACCGGTTGAAGTCGCCACCCACCCACAGGGTGCCGGTGCTGTCGAAGAACGTCCCCCACGCGCCGTACCCCGCTCGCGCCTCCACCATCGGCGACCAGTCCGGGATGTAGGTGCCGGACTTCGCGTCCCACGCCCCCACCAGATTGATCTTGTCCGCCCGGCTGAATCCGCCGACGAGCGTCTGGCTGTAGGCGTCGTCGTAGACGTAGTCCCCGCAGTGGCAGCCGCCGATCACCACGGAGCCGTTGGTCTCGACCGTCTGCATGTCGCCGCCCACCTGCGTGATCCAACCGCCCACGCGCTGGAGCGTGTTCCGGTCGTACGAGAACATCGAGTGCTGCGAGCCGCCCATCCACACGCGCCCGTCGACCTCGATGATGCCGAGCTGCCACACCGCGTTGACGTACGCGCCGTTCTCGTCCTTGCGGTCGTCGCTGAACTCCGGCGTCCAGGTGGTCGCCAGCGGTGCGCCCGCCGTCGTCTGCAGCACCGCGGCCGACGGCGCCGGGGTCGACGACTTCATCAGGAAGTAGCCGGAGAAGTACGCGCGGTCGCCCTGGGCGTTCGCGTCGACCGAGGCCGCCGTCCCGTTGAGGTTCGCGTTCCACGCGGTGTCGGGCTTGCCGGTGGCCAGCACGATACGGCCGCCGTTCCACGCGCCGCCCGTCGTCGGTGTCGTGCCGACGGAGGTCAGGTGCGTGAACGAACCGGCGACGTACAGGTAGCCGCCCTGCACGTCCAGGTCGCGGACGAAGGGGACCGCACCGGTCGCGCGGTGCTCGACCTTGACCTGCCAGCCCGAGAGCTGCCCGGTCGCAGGATCGAGGATCGCCAGTCCCGGCTGCGCCACCCCGTTCACGGTCGAGAACTGCCCGCCGATCGCCAGCCGGCCGTCCGGCAGCGCCTGCACCGACTTCACCTGTCCGTCGAGCTTCGGCCGGAAGGTCGGGACCCACGCGCCGGTGTGCACGTCGAACGCCGTCAGGTACGGCTGCGACGTCTGCCCCGCGCCGTCCTTGGTCTGCTGCACGTTCAGGAAGTTGCCGCCGACGAAGACCTTCCCGGCGACCTCACCGAAGTCCGAGACCTCGACGTTCGTCTCTCCGGACTGGCCGTTGGCGAGCCCCGAGACCCCCCACGACGTCTTCACGGCGTACGAGCTCGGGATCGACGGGAGCGTGCTCGCGGGCGTGCCCGTGGTCGGGACGGCACCGAAGTCGAGCGTCGACAGGGTGAGCTGCGGCCGCAGGAACACCTGGGCGAACGGCGTCGCGTACCCCTGCCCCGCCGGAGCCCACAGGTAGGAGGACGCCTCCGTCGTGCCGGTCACCGCCGAGCCGTACGCCCAGCCCATCCGGTAGCCGTGCGTGGCCCGCTGCGAGAACACGACGTTGTTCATGCCCGCGTCGTCGTTGAAGGCGGCGGTCACGCCACCGGTTCCCGTGGTGTCGATGCCGCCGCTGATGCCGAAGCCCCAGTCGGCGAGGTCGTGCTTGGCGCCGAAGGTCCACTCCCAGCGGTCGCTCTTCGCGAGCGAGAACCGCACCTCCTGCCAGGCACTGCCCGCGGCGTTGGTCGCGCGCCGCACGCGGATCCCGTCGGGCAGAGCATCGGGGCGGCCGTTGTTCAGCAGGCCGTCGACGGTCTTGGCGGGCAGCTCGGCCGGAGCGAACGCGGCCGTTCCCGTGGGCGCGTTCGCCACCTGCTCCGGCGTGCCGAGACCGTTGTAGCTCTCCTTCCACGCCTCCCGACCCCGGCCCACGAGCACCCACCCGCCGCCGTCGGTCGTCTGGTCGCAGTAGAACTGCTGCGGGTAGACCAGGCCCGGCGTCACCAGCCAGTACACGCCGTCCGCCGCCGCCGGGTTGTTCTGCTTGATCTCCCAGCACGACGCCGCCGCCGTCTCCTGCGTGCGCCCGTCCGGGCCCGAGGCGACCACCGCCGACGCCGCGCCCGGCGTGAGCAGGGCGCCCACCACTGCGAGGGCTGCGATCGCAGCCCCCATGACCGCGCGGCCTCCCCAGGCGCGCGCGCGATTCCCCACGATGTTCATCTGTTGTTGTGTCTTTCTGGCTTCCGACATCAGCTCTCGCTGCGGACGCGCCGCCGCGGCACACTCCTGCCACGGCAAAACGCAGACACGACACTGCAGACTGCCGGACCGGATGCCCCAAACATCCGGACCGGATCGCTCCACCCCCGAGCGGACGTCCCCAGATCGTCCCTATGCCATGAGACGGGATCGGGAGCGTTCCATTACGCAGAGACACCCGTTCCGATCATGTGAAGTTCCTGCATGCCGCCGCCGGGACGCACCGCCGAGCCCGTCCGCGACACACGGAAGGGGCCGGCCACCGCGACGGTGACCGGCCCCTTCCGGCGAGCGCTCCTGTCTCGACTACCCCTTGGTAGACCCGGCGAGCAGGCCGCGCACGAAGTAGCGCTGCAGCGCGAAGAACACGATCAGCGGGATGATGATCGACACGAACGCACCCGCCGTGAGCAGGTACCAGTCGTTGCCGCGCGTCCCGGTGATCTCGGCCAGCAGCTTCGTGATCGGCGCGGCCGCTCCGTCGGCGAACACCAGCGCCACGAGCAGGTCGTTCCACACCCACAGGAACTGGAAGATCGCGACCGAGGCGATCGCCGGCATCGTCAGCGGCAGCACGACGCGGAAGAAGATCTGACCGCGCGAGGCGCCGTCCACGCGGGCCGCCTCGATGATCTCACCGGGGATCTCCGACATGAAGTTGTGCAGCAGGTAGATCGCCAGCGGCAGCGCGAACATCGAGTGCGCGATCCACACCTGCGCGTAGCCGTCCGATGCTCCGAGCGGCAGGGTCACCTGCAGACCGAACAGGTTGAGGCCGCGCGAGAACGAGCTGAGCAGCGGCACCAGCGCCATCTGGATCGGCACGATCTGGAGCGCGAACACGAAGATGAACAGGGCGTTGCGGCCCTTGAAGTCGATCCACGCGAACGCATACGCCGCCATGGCCGCGATCATCAGCGGCACCACGGTCGCCGGGATCGTGATGGCGATCGAGTTGATGAACGACTCGAGGATGGTCAGCTGCGTCGTGCCGGACTGCAGCACATCGACGTAGTTCTCCAGCGTGACCTGCGGGTTCGTGAAGAACGTCCACCATCCGGTCGACTGGATCTCGTCGCGCGGACGGAACGACGAGATGAACAGCCCGAGCGTCGGGATGGTCCACAGGACCGCGATGACGATCGACGCGGCGGATGCCCACGGACGGGACAGCTTCTTCCTGGCGCGTCCGGCGGCGCCGTCGAGGCCACCCCCGGTCGTGACGGCGCGCGTGCTGGCCGGGGTCTCGGTGCCTACGGTGTCGGTCATCGGATCTCCCGCTGCTTCTTGATCTGGCGCGCGTTGTAGATGACGATCGGCAGCACCAGGATGAACAGGATGACGGAGAGCGCGGCGCTGCGTCCCGCCTCGAACTTCGAGAACTGCGTGTACATCTCGTTCGCGAGCACCGACGTGCCGTAGTTGCCGGCGGTCATGGTGCGGACGATGTCGAACACCTTCAGCGAGGCGATCGAGATCGTGGTGAGCACGACGATGAGTGCCGGGCGGATCGCCGGTACGGTCACCGAGATGAACCGCTGCCACGCGTTCGCGCCGTCGAGCTCGGCGGCCTCGAGCAGCTCGGCCGGGACACCCTTGATGGAGGCCGACAGCACGACCATCGCGAAACCGGTCTGGACCCAGATGAGCACGACGATGAGGAACAGGTTGTTCCACGGCTGGTTCAGCAGCCACTGCTGCGGCGTCCCGCCGAACCACACCAGGATCTGGTTCAGCAGACCGATCTGCTCGAACTCCGGTCCGCGGTACTCGTACATGAACCGCCAGATGATGCTCGCGCCGACGAACGAGATCGCCATCGGCATGAACACCAGCACCTTGTAGATCTTCTCGCCGCGGGTCCTGTCGATGAAGACCGCGTACGCGAGACCGACGATCGTCGACACCGTCGGCACCAGCAGCACCCAGATGATGGTGTTGACGACCGAGGTGATGCCGTCCGACTGCGTGAAGATCCACACGTAGTTGGCGAACCCGACGAACGTGTTGCCCGAGGAGTTCCAGAACGAGGTGTACATGGTCTGGATCGACGGGAGGATGAGGCCGACGAGCAGGAGCAGCATCGCCGGAGCCATGAAGGCGACGAGCTGGATCAGGTAGCCCGCTCCATCGCGGGACCGGTAGTCCAGGAAGAAGAACACGGCGCCGACGAGGACCGCGACCCCCATCGCCCAGTAGTAGGAGTTGAAGAACCACATCACGGCGAGCGGGATGAGCAGGCACATCGCCAGCCGGATGATGGTGTACTGCGTGCCCCGGCGTGGAGCGATGTCCACGAGCAGCAGGATGATCGCCACGACCACCGCGAAGGCGATGACCACGGCGACGGCCTGCAGGATCGGCGGGAGCGAGCCGATCCATTGGAAAAAGACTGTCGCGTTCACGGATTCCCCTTACGTCACGCGGATCGGATCACGGCGCCCACGTCGATGTGGGCGCCGAGGGAGCAGAGGGGCCGCCCCTGGTGCGGGGCGGCCCCTCTTCCCCCGGGATCAGCTGGAGGGCCAGCCGGTCTCGATCTGCGTGAGCACCTCGTCCGTCGAGGTGCCGTTGACCCACGCGACCATGCCCTTCCAGAAGGTTCCGGCACCGACGGCACCGGGCATCAGGTCGGAGGCGTCGAAGCGGAACGTGGTCTCCGGGTCCTGCAGGATCTTGATGGTCTCCTGGAGGATCGGGTCCTTGGCGTTCGCCGGGTCGAGCCCGTTGTTGGCCGAGGTGACGCCGCCGAGGCTCACGCGGCTGTTGGCCCACTCGGGGCTGGACAGGTACGCGAGCACCTTCTGCGTGGCCTCGGACTCGCTGAACGCGCCGACGATCTCACCGGCGCCCGTGACGGCCGTGTCGCCCTCGGACTCGCCGGGGAGCATGAACGCCCACACGTCGCCGTCCTCGGCGATGTTCGTGCCCTCGGGGAAGAAGCCCGACAGGAACGAGGCCTGGTGCGTGAGCGCGCACTCGCCGGCGGCGAGCTTGGGTGCCACGTCGCCGAACGCGGTCGAGTTGATCGAGCGCACGTCGCCGAAGCCCGCGTTGACGTTGGCCGGGTTGAGCAGGATCTGTCCGACCGAGTCGAACGCCTGCTTGATCTGCGGGTCGGTGAACTTCACGTCGTTGGTGACCCACTGGTCGTAGACGTCGGGTCCGGACTGGCGCAGCACGTAGTCCTCGATCCAGTCGGTGCCCGGCCAGCCGGTCGCGGTGCCGGACTCGAAGCCGGCGCACCAGGCGGGCGTGCCCGTGGCGGCCTGGATCTTCTCGGTCAGCGCCGTCATCTCGTCGAGGGTCTTGGGGACCTCGACGCCCCACTCCGCGAACTTGGCGGGCGAGTACCAGATCCAGCCCTTGACGTTCGCCATGAGCGGGGCACCGTAGAAGGTGTCTCCGACCGTGCCGTAGTTCACCCAGTCTTCGGTCCAGTACTCGTTGGCGTTCTTCTCGACCTCCTCCGGGGCGGGCTTCAGGAAGCCGCGGTCGGCGAAGTCGGCGAACAGACCCGGCTGCGGGAAGATCGCGATGTCCGGCGGGTTGCCGCCCTGGGCGCGCGTGCCCAGCTGCGTCTCGAAGTCCTGGCTGCCCTCGTACTTGATGGTGATGCCGTTCTCGTCGGCCCAGTCCTTCCAGGACTCCTGGAGGAGTTCCGCCTCCGAGTCGACGATCGTGCCGTAGATCGTGACGGTGGCGTCGTCGCCTCCGCCGCCTCCGGTGCTCGGCGCACCTCCCGGAGCCCCGCAGCCGGCGAGGGCGATGCCCGCGACGCCCATCAGGGCCAGCGGCACGACCAGCCGGGAACGCTGTGACAGAGCCATGTGAATTCTCCTCTTCGAGTACAGGGTCCCGCTGTCCGCCGCCAGCACCGGCGTCGATTAGGGAACCGATTCCAGGCCAACATACTGGCGGCCCGCTCCCCGCACAACACGCAAGGGTCACAAGCTCGCAACCATTCCGATGCGCCGCCGCGTCGCGGATGGGAGCGCTCCCTCCGGATCAGTGTGGAACCGGTTCCTTTTCCACGGTCGAGCCGCTACGCTGTCACCCGGCGAGCCCGGGCGTCGCCGTCCCCACATCGAAGTGGACCCTGGTCGAGGAGGACCGATGAGCACGATCGCGGACGTCGCGTCGCGTGCCGGAGTGTCCAAGGCCACCGCGAGCCGGGCGCTGAGCGGACGCGGCTACGTGTCCGACGAGACACGGCAGCGGGTCATGGACGCCGCAGACGACCTCGCCTACGTCGCCCACTCGTCCGCCACGAGCCTCGCGACCGGACGCACGCAGACCGTCGGCCTCGTGATGCCGCCCATCGACCGCTGGTTCTTCGCCGAGCTGCTCGCCGGGGTGCAGGAGTCGCTCCTCTCCGTGGACTACGACCTGTCGCTGTACGGCGTTCCCGAGGGGACGCAGACCAGGGAACGGCTGTTCGAGACCGTGCTGCCCGGTCGGAGATTCGACGGCATCATCGCGGTGGGCATCCAGCCGAGCGCGCGCGAGCTCGAGCGCCTGCACCGCACGGGTCGCCCGCTGGTCAGCGTCGGGCCGTACAGCGAGGGATCGAGCGCGGTCTCGATCGACGACACCGCCGCCGCCCGCATCGCCACCGAGCACCTGATCGAGCTCGGCCACGAGGACATCGCGTTCGTGGGGGGCGCGACCGACGCCGCCGCACTGAGCTACGGCGATGCGCAGCGACTCGAGGGGTACCACGGCGCGCTCCGCGCGGCGGGCCTGCTCGCCCACGCCCGCGTCGTCGGCGCGGCACCGACCATGCCCGGGGGCTATGCCGCGACCGCCGGGCTCCTCGGAGACCGGCGGAACCGGCCCACCGCGATCGTCGGAGTCTGCGACGAGGCGGCGATCGGGGCGATCATCGCCGCTCGACGCCTGGGCATCGCCGTGCCCACCGAGCTCAGCGTGGTCGGCATCGACGACCACGCCCATGCGGACATGTTCGCCCTCACCACGATCGGGCAGTCTCCCCGCGACCAGGGTCACGAGGCCGTGCGGCTGCTGATCCGACGGATGGCGGAGCCGGAGGCCCCCATCGAGCGGGTGACCGCCCCCTCGTCGCTCGTCGTGCGCAGCTCCACCGCACCACCCCGCTGAGCACCCCTCCCCGGACGCACGAAGGCCCCGGGCGGAACCCGGGGCCTTCGCAGAAGCGCTGGTGCGCTGGAATTACTTGAGGGTGACGGTCGCGCCGGCCTCTTCCAGAGCAGCCTTGGCCTTCTCGGCGGTCTCCTTGTTGGCGCCCTCGAGGACGGCCTTCGGAGCACCGTCGACGACGGCCTTGGCCTCGCCGAGGCCGAGCGAGGTGAGCTCGCGGACAGCCTTGATGACCTGGATCTTCTTGTCGCCGGCAGCCTCGAGGATGACGTCGAACGAGTCCTTCTCCTCCTCGGCAGCGGCCTCGCCTGCGCCACCGGCGGCACCGGCAACGGCGACGGGGGCAGCAGCGGTGACCTCGAACTTCTCCTCGAACGCCTTCACGAAGTCGTTCAGCTCGATGAGGGTGAGGCCGGCAAACTGCTCGAGCAGCTCCTCGGTGGTGAGCTTCGCCATGATGTATCTCCTAATAGATGGGGTGGTGGTGACGAGATCGCCGGTCGCTTACGCGGCCTCTGCGGTCTCCAGCTTTTCGCGAAGCGCGTCGATGGTGGCGGCAGCCTTGCCCATCGTCGCCTTCATCATTCCCGCGGCCTTCGCCAGCAGAACCTCACGGCTCTCGAGCGAGGCGTACGTGTTGACCTCGTCGGCAGAGAGGGCCTTGCCCTCGAAGATGCCGGACTTGATCACCAGAAGCGGGTTGGCCTTGGCGAAGTCACGCAGAGCCTTGGCAGTGGCGACGAAGTCACCGTGCACGAACGCGACGGCCGACGGACCCTTGAGGTCGTCGTCCAGCGAGGAGATGCCGGCCTTGTTGGCGGCGATCTTGGTCAGCGTGTTCTTCACCACGGCGTACTCGGCGTCCTGACGGATGCTGTTGCGCAGCTGCTTGAGCTGGGCAACCGTCAGACCGCGGTACTCGGTCAGCAGGACGGCGTTCGAGTTCTCGAATGACTTCGTGAGCTCGGCGACCGATGCATCCTTCTGCGCCATGGTCACTCCTTGATGTGTACGAGGCGCCGCACGGTGGTGGGGCGCCGGCCTCCGACCCCCTGCAAAGAGAAGAGCTCCGGCGCAAGCGCACGGAGCTCGAAAGTTCGTGACACCTGCGCGGGCCCCTGCGATGCAGAGCTTCGATCCTGCGTGC
This sequence comes from Microbacterium sp. K35, assembly GCF_004794375.1. NCBI lineage: Bacteria > Bacillati > Actinomycetota > Actinomycetes > Micrococcales > Microbacteriaceae > Microbacterium > Microbacterium sp. K35. Next base: position 9,238 of record NZ_SSDM01000350.1, read on the forward strand.
TTGCGCACACACGATGACCAGCGGTCTTCGGTTGCCACCCACTCTACCTCAGCGCGCGCCCCTCCCCAAATCCCCGGCGGCCGTGCGGGGACGCGGCGTGTGCGGGGAGGGAGCGTCGGCGCACGGGGTTAGGGTTTTCAGGTGACCCCCGAACTCCACGCCCGTATCGTCGCGGACTCTCGCGACCGGGTGGCGTGGATGCGGGCGCGGTCCCGCGGCATCACCGCGACCGACGTCGCCGGACTCACGAGCGAGCGCTCCATCGCCCGTGCCGCCGACTCCAAGCTGGGCGGCGGGCCCCGCTTCGGCGGCAACGCGTACACCGACCACGGCCGACGGCGCGAGCCGGAGATCGCGGCCTGGGTCGCAGCCACGCACGGGATCCTCCCCTCCTCCGCGCTGTTCCGCGCCGAGGTGGAGCACCGCCACCTCGCCACGCCCGACGGGATCGCGGTCGACGCCGACGGGCGCATCCGCCTCGCCGAGATCAAGACCACGAACAAGGCGTTCCGCGGCATCCCGCGCACCTACCTGCGACAGGTCTGGTGGCAGCAGCACGTGCTCGGTGCCGAGCGCACGCTGTTCGTGTGGGAGGAGCACGTCGACTTCGCTCCGGTGCACGACGAGCCTCGCTGCGTGTGGATCGACCGCGACGACCGCGAGATCGCCAAGCTGGTCGACCTGGCCACCGCCCTGATCGACGAGCTGTACCGGCGCACCACGGGCCGCGACGTTCCCGCCCGCACGCAGGACGATTCCGCGAGCCGCCGCGAGCAGCTGCGCGAGCGCGACCTCTTCCGCGCCCTCGCCCTCGCCGACTGAACGCCGCACCGCCGGCACGACCTCACGTGCAGGTGTTGTTGCCCCCGAGCCCCAGCAGTCCGCCCACCGACAGCGTGCGGGTCGCCGCGGGCGACACCCAGGCCGTGCCGGGCAGGACGGCCTCGACCCGCACCGTGTTCGACGAGCCGAGCAGACTCCCCAGCAGCGTGCTGAGCAGACCGGAGCTGATCGTCGCGGAGTAGGGGCCGCTGCCGCTCTGCGTCACGTTCGCGTTGTCGACCGCGACGTTGTTGATCGACAGTCGCTGCTGCGGCTTGAGGTATCCGGAGCTCCACGTGATCGTGAAGCCCGTGAACGTGCCGAGCAGGTTGGTCACGCTGCACGAGGTGATCGTGGGCGTCGTCAGCTGCGACGCGGTGAACGACCCCGCCGCGTACTCCGGATCGGTGAACCGCGCCTCGGTCGGCTGCACCGCGGGCAGGAGCGCCACGCCGACCAGGACCCCGACCCCGAGGACACCGGCGATCGTGCGCCGCCACGGCCGTGTCATCCTCGCCCCTCCCCGCGCTCTCCTCCGCGACGCCCCCGCGCCACGAGAGCCCCGGTCAGCAGCAGTCCGCCGCCCACCGCCGCCAGCGGCAGCCACGGCGACGGACCCGTGACCGCGAGCGCACCGTCGGAGCCCACCGCCGCGCTCTCGCCCGCGCCGTGAGCCAGCACGCGCACCTCGGTGCTGCCGGAGCCGTCGGCCGGGTCGAGCGCGATCGTCAGCCGCAGATGCGCGGTCTCGGTGTCACGCATGGCGGCGAGGGGCACCTCGGCGCCGTCGCGCGGGACGCTCCAGTCCGTCCGCAAGACCGTCGCCCCCGCCGGGCACACCGCGTCCTGCCACGGCTCCGCGCACAGGGCGATGTCGAGCCGCAACCGCGCCGACCCGGACGCGCTCACGCCGAGCCGCACGACCCCGGGATCCGGCGCGTCGGCGCTCACCTGCACGTCCCACTGCACCGGCCGGTCGGGTCGCAGGTCGCGGGCGGCGTCCCAGTCCGCGACCGAGACCAGGCGCAGCACCTGGCCCTGCACCACCTCGGTGGAGGGGGCAGCGACCGCCGCCGCCGGTGCCGCGAGGGCCAGGCAGACGGGCAGCGCCA
>NZ_SSDM01000351.1:0-680 GCF_004794375.1 Microbacterium sp. K35
CGGGCGGTGCGTGCTGCTCCCCCGTCATCGCGCTCCCCTCCGCTCGCGGCGCCCCGCGGCCGTCCCTGCTGCGCGCCTCACGGTCGCACGACCAGTCGTGCCCGCTCGAGCGATGCCAGCAGCGCATCCACGTCGTCCGCGACCACCGCGGGCTCCACCCCGTACTGTGCCGCGAGCTCGTCCAGCAGTCGCGTCCGCTGGACCGCACGCCGCTGCACCAGCACGTGCCACACCGACTGGGCGGAGTCGCGCAGGGCGAGGGGTGCGGCGGCCGGTGTCGACAGGTCGAGCGCCACGGTCGAGGCGCCGTGGTCGGCCCAGGTCGCGTGGTCCGCGATCCGCCAGCCGGGGTCGGCCGACAGCAGTCCGCGGTCGAGGAGCCGGGCCACAGCCGCCGGAACCTCGGCGCTCGCGACGGCGTCCGCGTCGCCGGTCCAGACGGCGGACTCCGCGGCGTCGAGCACCACGACCGTGCCGCCGTCGAGCACCACGACCGTGCCGCCGTCGTGCGCGGTGAGGGCGACCACGCGCCCGCCCTCGGTCACGAGCGCATCGGTCACGCCCGCGCGGTGGAGCCGGGCCTCTCCGGACGCGGCGGTCAGCGGCTCGGCCACCGGGAGGGCTCGATGTCCGAGGCCGCGGGGACCGTGCGCCAGTGCGGCGAGGGCGGCGTGCGCGTC
>NZ_SSDM01000352.1:0-1394 GCF_004794375.1 Microbacterium sp. K35
ACCCCCGGCGCGTTCACCCCCGCCGGGGCGTCCGCGCCCGCGACGCTCGCGGCGCTGCAGGCGCTCGGCGCGCTGGGGGAGACCACCGCGTGGACGACCGGGCAGTACGTCGTGCTCGGCAATGCCTCCCAGGCGCACTGGGACGGCGACAGCTGGGCCGCGGGCGCCGCTGCCTGACAGGCCGGCTGGTCGGGATGTCGTCGGGTCATCCCGACCAGCCACTCCACACCCACCCGACACCACCCGATGACCCGACAAGGAGACCATCACCATGGCAACACCCAAGAGCAAGACGGAAGCCGCACCGGAGTACGACTTCGACAACTGGTCGGAGGAGGCCGAAGAGAAGGCGATCGCCGCGGCCGTCCCCGAGGTGAAGTACATCATCGTCGAGAAGCGGTTCATCGGCCGCCTCAGTGACGGCACGATCATCGAGGTGCCGCTCACGCTCAGCTTCGACTTCATCGACCAGCTGCAGGCGGACTACTCCACCCCGATCGACCAGTTCAAGGCCATCCTCACCGAGATCGGCGGCGAAGCGATCTCCGCCGACTTCGGCAAGCGGGACATGGTCGAGGGCGCGATCCTCGCCGAGAAGTACTTCCGGGTGCTGCAGCGCGTCCAGCAGGCGGCCTTCCCGGAATGATCGCCGTCGCCCGGGCCATCCGAGAGCACCGGGGAAGCGTCGCGCGCACGCTGCGCGAGACGTTCGGTGTCGGGATCTCTGACCTGGGCGACGGTCTCACCTGGGGCGAAGCGCGCCTCCTCATCGAGGAAGCCTCCGCCGACCCCGGCACGCACCTGGGCGCGAAGCTCGCCGGGTGGTCGTATCCCGCGACCACCCGGGAACTGCTGTCGCTGGTGGCCGAGCTCGGCCCGAAGGCGTCCAAGAAACTCGTGCCGTGGGTTCTCCCTGACCCGCGGCGCACCACGACCACCGCGGACGCCGCGGAGGTTGCCGAAGCACAGGCCGACATGGAAGCGGGCCTCGTGTTCGCGTCCTGACCCGAGGGGGTGCTCATGTCCTCCGAGGTCGGTTCCGGTCACGTGTCGATCTTCCCGGTGATGACCGGGTTCAAGTCGCGCGTGTCGAAGGAGACCCGGGCGGCGGGCGCCGCCGGTGCGAAGACCTTCGAGGGCGGCTTCAAGGGCGCAGGCACCGCGGCGGGGCGTGCGCTCGGCCGCGACCTGAAGTCCGCGCTGAACACCTCGGCGGCCGGACTGGGCGCTGACGCGATGCGCAAGCTGAACGGCGAAGTCGCCGCCGCGTCCGCCGCGCTGTCCCGGGCGCGACTGAAGCAGCAGGACGAGGCCGGGCGTGTGCGCGTCGCCGAGGTGCGGCTGCAGGAAGCGATCGCGAAGTCCGGCGCGGACTCCGCCGTCGCGGTCGCTTC
>NZ_SSDM01000353.1:0-5611 GCF_004794375.1 Microbacterium sp. K35
CGGCACCGCCCACAGCGCGACAGCTGCGAGCACCGGGAAGAACGCGAACACGCCGGGCGCGGGGTGACGCACCCACAGCGGCAGCCGCGACGCGGTCGCCCACCAGCCCACGAAGGCGAGCGCCCCCACCAGAGCCGCGAGGGCGTAGGCGATCACGATCCGCTCCTCCGCGGTGGCCGAGCGCCAGCGCCGCACCACCCCCGCCACCACGAGCACGAGGGCGAGCGCGGCGGCGACCACGGCCAGCACCCCGGGCAGCGACCACGAGTCGGCCAGTGTGCCGAGCTTCTGCAGGACGGAGGTCGCCGCGTCGCCCTGTCCGCCGCTGCGCACGAACCGCACGAGCGCCCGCAGGTGCTCGACGAACCCGGCCGGCCCGAGCGACAGCAGTGCCGCGAGCTCCACGAGCGCGGTCGGCACCGCGACCAGCAGCAGCGGAAGCCACGCGCGGCGCAGCGTGTCGCGCAGCCGCGCCCAGCCCGTGCCGTCCGACAGCACCCACAGCGCGACCGCGAACGCCGGCAGCACCAGCAGCGCGATGAGCTTCGCCTGCACCGCGAGCCCCACCAGGAGCCCGGCCAGCCAGGCGCGGCGAGGAAGCACGACCAGGGCCCACACGATCAGGGCGGCCGCGGGGATCTCGCCCAGCAGATCGGCCGGCCCCTGGATGGGGGAGACACCGGCGCTCGCGGTGAACGCCAGCGGCACGGTCACGGCGAGCAGAGCCGCCCACCGTCCGGCGATCCGCCAGCCCAGCACGCCCAGCCCCGCCAGCAGCAGGATCCAGAACGCGAGCGGCACGAGTCGGGCGGCCAGCACCGGGTCCATCCCGGTCGCGAGGGTCGCGGCGACCGGGAGCAGCACGACGGGGCCGGTGGAGATCCGCGGGTCGAACGGCGTGATCGTCGAGCCGGACAGCGCGCCGTCGCTGGCGTAGCCGAGCCCGGCGAGCAGATTGCGCGGCACGGTCAGGTTGAACGCCTCGTCCTCCCAGAACCGCCACACCGTGAGACTGTGCCAGGCGAGGATCGCATGTCCCGCCAGCAGGGCGACCGCGGCCGCCCAGAACAGGATCGTGCGCGCCCGCGTCATCGGGCGACGGGCTCCGGGCGTCGCACGGCACGCAGCGGGGCGGACGGCCGCAGCGACAGCTCCCACGCCTCACCGAGCGCGGCGCGCACGAACAGGCGCAGGCGCTTGGGCGGCAGGGTCACGCCGGCGCCGCGACCCCACATGGTGCCCGAGGCGGACTCGCCGCGGCGCGGGATGCTGGCGACGCGGAGGTAGCGCACGCGGAAGCCCGCCCTGGCCTCGGCCAACGAGAAGTGCACGTGCGGCACGGTCGCCTCGGCCGGGACCGCGTCGAGCAGCACGCGCAGGGCATCGGGGCGGTAGGCGCGCAGCGGTGTGTTCACGTCGGGGATGCGGCGTCCGGCGGCGAGGGCGATCATCAGGCCGACCGCGCCGGTGAGGCTCTTGCGGTACCAGGGGTCGGTGCGGCCGTCGCGCACGCCGTGCACGACGTCGGCCTGCTCGGCCAGGAGCGCGCCGATCAGCCGCGGGAAGTCGCTGCCGAGGAACTGCCCGTCCCCGTCGACGTGCACCAGCACCTCGGGGTCGGCGGCGAGGCCGGCGCGGTAGGCGGCCAGGGCGGTCGGGCCGTGGCCGCGGTTCGCCGCCTGCACCTCGACCGTGGTGTCGGCGACACCGTCGAACACGGCCGCCGTGGTGTCGGTCGACCGGTCGTCGGCGATGTGGAACGAGACGGTGTCGGCGAGCGGGGCCACGGACGCGCGGATCTCGTCGACGAAGCCCTCGATGCCCTCCGCCTCGTTGTAGGCGGGCATGACGATGGCGAGATGGCGGAGAGTCACGGGGTCCTCGGATGGGGGTGGCGGGGCGCGGAGGCGTTCAGGAAGTAGCCTAGTTGAGCCATGAATCCTCCCTCACGACTGCGCCGCCTCGCCGGCGTCGGCAGCCGGTTCCTCGTCGTCGGTGCCGTCAGCACCCTGATCGAGGTCGGCGTCTTCAATCTTCTCGTCTACGTGTGGGGGTGGGACGTCGTCGCGGCCAAGATCGTCGCGTCCCTCGTCGCGCTGATCAACGCCTACATCGGCAACCGCGAATGGACGTTCCGGCACCGGGACCGCCGCGGCCGGGTCTCCGAGGTGATCCTGTTCCTGGCCGTGAACGCCGCGTGCACCGCCCTGGGCGCCGCCCTGGTGTGGGTGGGGGTGGAGGCCGTGGCCGGCATCCTCGGTCGTACCCCCGGCGCCATCGCCGTCAACGCCGTGAACCTCACGAGCATCGTGATCGTCGTGGTGCTGCGCTTCCTGCTCTACCACGGCGTGGTGTTCCGGGTCGCTCCGAAGAACTGACCCGCCGCCGCCTGCGCTCAGGCCCGCACCCTCGCGGGCTTCCCGGTGCGCGAGGTGCGGGTGCGGCCGCGCTTGGACGCATGCCGTCCGGCGTGCACCGGGGTGCCGTCGGACTCGTGCGTCGCGCCGTACGTGTAGGCGCCGTAGCCGTAGCTGTCCGGACCCTTGGTCGGGAGCATGGTCACCACGATGCCGAGCAGGGCGACACCGGCGGTCTCCAGCGCGCGGACCGCGCCGGACAGCTCCTGCTTCCTGGTCTTGCCCGACGCGGCGGCGAGGATGACCCCGCGCGTCTTGGCGCCGACCACCGCGGCATCGGTCACGAGCAGCAGCGGGGGCGCGTCGATCAGCACGTAGTCGAAGTACTCGCCCAGAGACGCGAGCACCTGGTCCATGGCGGCCGATCCGAGCAGCTCGCTCGGGTTCGGCGGCACCTGGCCGCTGGGCAGCAGGTAGAGGTCGCTGGTGCCCCACTTCTGCAGCGCATCGGCCACGTCCATGCGACCGATCAGCACGTCGGTCAGGCCCGCACCGCCCTCGATGCCCATGTAGTCCGCGACGCGGGGGAGGCGCAGGTCGCCGTCGACGAGCGCGACCCTGGCTCCGGTCTCCGCGAGCGCGATGGCCAGGTTGGCGGTGGTGGTGGACTTGCCCTCGCCGGGCCCGGCGCTGGAGACCACGAAGATGCGCGGACCGGCGTCGAGGTTCAGGAACTGGAGGTTCGTGCGGAGGCTGCGGAAGGACTCGGCGCGCGGGCTGCGCGGGTCGGCGTGCACGATCAGCGGACGCTTGGTCGCCTCCGGGTCGTACGCGATGCCGCCGAGCACGGGCCGCTCGGTGAGGGCCTCGATGTCGTGGAGCGTGTGGATGCGGTTGTCGAGCACGGTGCGCAGCATGGCCACCGCCACACCCAGGGCCAGTCCGATGATGCCGCCGAGGATGACCAGCAGCCGCACGTTCGGGCTGGTGGGGGCCGTCGGCACCTCGGCCGGCTCGGTCACGGTGATGCGCACGGGGCTCACGGCGTCTTCCACCGCCGGCTGCTCGAGCGTGTTCTGCACCGCGTCCTGGAAGCTCACGGCGACCGCGTTGGCGATCTCGGCCGCGCGTTCCGGGTCGCCGTCGGTCGCGCTCACGTCGATCAGCACCGTGTTCAGCGGGGTCGTGGCGGTGATGCGGCCGCTCAGCTCGGCGACGCTGTCGTCCAGGCCCAGCTCCTCGATCACGGGCTCGAGCACGAGCGCGGTGCCCACCACGTCGACGTAGCTGGTCACCATCTGGCGCGCGAACGTCGTCCCCTGCACGAGGTCACCGGTCGCGGCGCCCTCGGTGCGCACCGACACGTACAGCTGCGTCGAAGCGACGTACTTGGGCTGCTGGAGAGCCGCGTACCCGGCACCGCCCGCGAGGCCGAGGAGGAGCAGGACCAGGATGAGGATCCAGTTCCGGTGCAGGATGCGCACATAGTCGCGAAGTTCCACGCGGCAGATTCCTTCTGTTGCTGGGCGGCTCCCGGACGACGGTGAACCGCAGAGTCAAATCCCGTCATTCTCCCACAGCGCGGGCGCCGTGCCGGACGGAGCGTCAGCGTGGCGCCGCGGCGGCGTACGAGGTCTGGGCGTTGTGCTCCCTGCGACCGAGCGGGGCCTTGGTGAGCACGGTGCCGAGCACCCGGGCGTCGACGGCCTCGATGCTCTTCGCGGCGGCGGCGAGTCGTCCGGCCTGCGTCGCCCCGGCCGCCGCGATCAGGATCGCCCCGGTGGTCACCCGGGCGATCACGGCGGCGTCGGTCACGAGCAGCAGCGGAGGGGCGTCGATCACGACCACGTCGAACGCCTCGCCCGCCGCGTCGACGAGCTGCTGCATGGCGGGGGAGCCGAGCAGCTCCGCGGGGTTCGGCGGCAGGGAGCCGGCGGGCAGCAGGAACAGCGAGCTGCGGCCCCAGCGCTGCACCACGTCGTTCAGGCGCACGCGACCGGCGAGCACGTCGCTCAGTCCGATGCCGCCCTCGATCCCGAAGTAGTCGGCGACGCGCGGCAGCCGCAGGTCGGCGTCGATCAGGGCGACGCGGTGCCCGGCGTCGGCGAACGCGAGCGCGAGGTTGGCGGCGGTGGTCGACTTGCCCTCGCCCGGCCCGGAGCTGGTGACCACGAACACGCCCCTGCCGTCCTCGAACAGGAAGCGCACGTTGGTGCGGAGGCTGCGGTACGCCTCGGCGCGTGCGCTCTGCGGAACGGAGCTGACGGCCAGCGGGCGGTCGGCGGTGTCGGGGTCGAGCGGGATCCGCCCCAGGAGCGGGACGGGGAGGGCCGCCTGCACGTCGGCATCGGTGCGCACCCGCTGATCGAGCAGCGAGCGCAGCAGGGCGACCGCCAGGCCGACCGCGAGACCGACGAGCCCGCCGACCACGAGCATCAGCTGCGTGTTGGGCGCGACCGGTGTGGTGGGCACCTGGGCGGCCTGCAGTGTGACGATGTGGATGGTGTAGGAGGTCTCCTGCTCCCGCAGTTCGAGCGTGTCGGAGACCACGGCGGAGAAGCTCTCGGCGATGCCGTTCGCGATCCGTGCGGCCTGACCGGGGTTGGTGTCGCTGACCCGGATCGAGAGGATCGCGCTGTTGAGCTGGGCGGAGGCGTCGGCGGCGGCCGCGAGCTCGGCCCGGTCCACGTCGAGGCCGAGGTCGTCGATCACACGGTCGAGCACGATCGAGCTCGTCACGACGTCGCGGTAGGTCTGCACGACCTGGTTGGCGTAGCTCGTGGCGAGCGCGCGCTCGGTGGGGCTCGCGGTCTCGCCCAGCTGCACGGTGACCATGACCTCGGTGGTGGCCTGGTAGCGCTGCGGCGTGAGCATGGCGATCAGGGCGCCGACCGACACTCCGATCACGGCACCGGCCAGGATGATGACGAGCTGGCGGCGCAGGATCCGGAGATAGTCCTGGAACTGCATGGTTCTCCCGTGCTCGGTCGTGCGGATCGGGGGTATCGTCTCCTGAGACTACCCACTCCCCGAAGGGCAGCATGACGGCACTCCGCGATCTCTTCCCCGATGGTCCGCGCTCGGATCACCGCGCGGACGTCGTGCTCGACGACACCCACACCCGGTGGCGTCTGCGCGAGATGATCGGCGAACCGCGCCGCTCCGAGCCCGCACGGGCGCCGCTCGCGGACACCAGGGAGCTTGCGCGCATGGCGGAGGCCGCCGCGCGCACGGCCGTGCCGTTCACGGCGGAG
>NZ_SSDM01000354.1:0-2135 GCF_004794375.1 Microbacterium sp. K35
GGCCGTGGCCACCAGCTCCGCGAGCGCGGCGCCGCTGGTGTCCACGGCCACGCGCACCCCGGCGCCGCGCACCGCGCGTACGACGTCGGCGATCCGGGCCTCGGCGCCGGTCCCCTCCGGGAGCGTGCCCGACACCACCAGCCACGAGGCGGCGAGCGCGCGGCACGCCCCCACCACGGCGGACCGCGTCTCCTCCCAGGCCGCGGGTGTGAGCGGCGGCGTCGGCGCGTTGACCTTCGTGGTGGCACCGCCCGCATCGATGATCGACGTGTTGACCCGGGTGGCCCCCGGCACGGTCACGATCCGCAGCACGTCGGCCAGCGGCGACTGCGCCGCGAACGCCACGTCGTCCGCCCCGAGCACCACCACCGCCGCGGTGGCCACCCCGGCCGCGCGCAGCGCCGCCGACACGTTCACGCCCTTGCCGCTGACCTCCCGCTCCCAGCCGGACGCGCGCACGAAGGCTCCGCGCTCGAGGGGGACGGGCAGCCGGTACGTGGCATCGATCGCCCCGGCCGCCGTCAGCGTCACGACGGGCCCGGCGGTCCCCTCCGGCAGCGCACGCGGCTCGGTCACGGCTGATCCCCCTCGCTCAGATCGGCTGCCCGGTCGGCAGCAGCACCAGGTCGCGCACGACCACGTGCGCCGGCCTGGTCAGCATGAACAGCATCGCATCCGCCACGTCCGACGACCGGATACCCGTGCCCTCGGCGATGCGCTCCGCCTCTTCGGGCGAGCCGTGCGCGAAGCCCCACAGCGGATTGAGGACGACCCCGGGCGCGATCGCCCCGATGCGCACCCCGCTGTCGGCGTACTGACGACGCACCGTGTGCACGAACGACTGCACGGCGTGCTTGCTGGCGGAGTACACCGGCTCCCACTCGATGTCCTGGTGCCCCGACACCGAGCTCGTGACGAGGATGTCGCCGCTGCCCTGCGCCAGCAGCGGGGGAAGCGCCGCGCGCACCAGCGCCATCACACCGGTGACGTTGGTGGCCACCACCGCTGCGATCTGAGCGACCGTCGCATCGGCGAGATCGCCGCCGAGATAGATCCCCGCGTTGGGCAGCACGATGTCGAGGCGGCCGTGGCGGCGCAGGGTCTCGGCCACGACGTCCTCGGCGCTCTGCGGCTCCGACACATCGGCGGCGATCGTCGTGACCCGCTCCGGATGCTCCGCGGCGAGCGCCGCGAGCCGCTGCTCGTCGCGCGCCACAGCGACCACGTGGCAGCCGGCTGCCGCGAGCGCCTGCGCGGTCGCCAGCCCGATGCCCGAGCTCGCCCCGGTCAGCAGCGCCACCCGGTCCTTCACCGACACACCGCTCATCGTTCCCCTCCTTCTGCGAGCAGCGCCCGCCGGTAGATCTCATCGGGCCGGGTGTCGATGCGCCGCACCTCGTCGGCCGGCATGAACCGCACCCCGCCCAGCGTCTCGGCACCGATGATCGCCCGCGCGCACTTCTGCGCCATCGCGGTCATCCCGATGACCTGGTCGGCCGTCGCGCCGGTCGCGAACATCCCATGGTTCTGCAGGTACACGGTGACGGGCGGTGAGCCGTGGGCGTCGATGTGCGCCGCGAGCCGCGCCCGCACCTCCCGCGCGAGGGCGAGACCCGGATCGATGTAGGGCACCAGCAGCGGGGTCGCTCCGAGCACCACGATCTGGTCGGGGAAGAGTGCACCCTCCACCAGCAGCTCGGGTCGCTGCGAGCACAGCACGGCGTTCACCGCGGTCGGATGCGCGTGGGCGATCACCCGCGCCGGCGTCTGGTCGTAGAGCACCACGTGCAGCAGCGCCTCGACCGAGGGCCGTCGTCCCTCCGCCTCCGCGACCCGGTCGAAGTAGCGGTCGACATCGGCGCCCGTCGCGCGCTCGTCGTCGATGAGCTCGCGCGCCTCGGCGAGCACCAGCGGCACGAAGTCCTCCGGGCGGGCGGCCCCGAGCACGGCGCCCGAGGCCTTGACCAGCATCGTGTCGCCCTCGCGCATCGAGGTGTTGCCCTCGCCGAGGACGGCCGCGTCGAGGGCGGGGTCGCCGAGGCGGCGGCTGAGGGCGGCGAGCAGCTCACGCGAGGTCATGCAGGGGCTCCGATCGGGTGGGGGCGGGGTGGTGGACGCGCGGCGGGCCGTCGCCG
>NZ_SSDM01000355.1:0-11409 GCF_004794375.1 Microbacterium sp. K35
GAGGTGCGCGAGGGGGGCGAACGGCCCGACGCGACCTCGCCAGGGGGCCGGGGCGACTGGGCCAGGCGGTCGGCCTGCGCCACGCGCTGCACGATGGGATCGACGCGGTCACGGGCGCGGAGCACAACGGCGCCCGCGCGGAGCTGTGGCTCGGGGCGCCGGTCGCGGATGTGTCGCAGGGGCCGAGAGTCGGGGTCGCGGGGCTCGCGGGGACGGACGCCTTCCCGTGGCGGTTCTGGATCCCGGACGACCCGACCGTGTCGGCGTTCCGGTGGGGGCGCGGTGCCGCCGAGGCCGCGGCACTGGGGGCGACCCTGCCCGTGCTAGACTGACTCTTTGTCTGCGCACGCTCCTGTGCGTAGTTCGCATGCTTCCCCTTCCGCGGCCGAGAGATCGGCGGGTCGAGGTTGCGTGCAGACAAGGGATCTTGGGTGGGGCCGTCCGGCCTCACGGTAATGAAGGAGTCATCATCATGGCAGCAGTGTGCCAGGTGACCGGAGCTGTTCCCGGCTTCGGTCACAACGTCTCGCACTCGCACCGCCGGACGAAGCGCCGCTTCGACCCGAACGTGCAGAAGAAGACCTATTTCGTGCCCTCGCTCGGTCGTAAGATCACGCTCAACGTGTCCGCCAAGGGCATCAAGGTGATCGACGCGCGCGGCATCGAGAACGTCGTCAAGGACCTCCAGGCGAAGGGTGTGAAGCTCTAATGGCCAAGAAGGCTCAGGACGTCCGTCCGATCATCAAGCTGCGTTCCACGGCGGGTACGGGTTACACGTACGTGACCAAGAAGAACCGCCGCAACACCCCCGACCGCCTCGTGCTGAAGAAGTACGACCCGGTCATCCGTCAGCACGTCGAATTCCGAGAGGAGCGTTGATCCATGGCTAAGAAGAGCAAGATCGCGCGCAACGAGCAGCGCAAGGTCATCGTCGAGCGCTACGCCGAGCGTCGTGCCGAGCTGAAGAAGACCCTGGTCGACCCGAACGCCACCGACGAGGCCCGCGAGGCCGCTCGCGTCGGCCTGCAGAAGCTGCCGCGCAACGCGTCGCCGGCTCGCGTGCGTTCGCGCGACGTCATCGACGGCCGCCCCCGCGGTGTCCTCACGAAGTTCGGCATCTCGCGTGTCCGCTTCCGTGACATGGCACACCGTGGCGAGCTGCCCGGCGTGACCAAGTCGAGCTGGTAAGTCTCCGCCGTCGACAGGGGCGAGGATCTTCGGATCCTCGCCCCTTTCGCGTGCCCCCGCGTCTCCGCGGTTCGCGGCTCGGGTGAGCGCCGACGCGCTCCGGCGATCGCGAGAGTGCCGCGAGATCGGGGCAGACCGGCAGGGGTGGGTGGCGCTCGCGGACGCCGATCCCGTGATCGTCGGCGCCGTCCCGCGCGAGGGCATGAGCCTCCCGAATTCTGTGACACGTGTGACCAAAGTGGCGCGACACGCCGGGTAATTGGTCAAAACCCGCGAAATGACGCGGAAATCCGGGTGGTGGTTGGTACATTCAAGGCGGTCACTCGACCAACGGGAGGCACCCGCCTCTCGCACCCACAACGATGCGACGGTCCTTCGTCGCTGGAGGATGACATGGCTGACAAGTCCATCACCAAGACCGAGCTCGTCGCGAGCATCGCTTCCGCCACCGGCCAGAGCCAGGCCACCGTCTCCGGTGTCCTCGACTCGCTGTTCGCCACGGTCTCCGACGCTGTCGCCAAGGGCAGCAAGGTCTCGATCCCGGGCTGGATCTCCTTCGAGCAGGTCGACACCGCTGCTCGCACGGGCCGCAACCCGCAGACCGGCGCCGAGATCAAGATCCCCGCTGGCAAGCGCGTCAAGGTGACCGCCGGCTCCAAGCTCAAGGCTGCCGTCAAGTAAGACCGCACCCGTTCGAAGGCCGCTCCCGATCCGGGAGCGGCCTTCGTGCTTTCCCCCCGTCCAGCGCGCCTAGGCTGGAGGGGTGAGTTCCCGCACCGAGACGCCGAGCACGACGTCGGCGTATCGCGTCGCCGGCGTCGTCATCCTGCTGGCGGCGGGTCTCGTCGCCCTCGTGTGGGCGCTGCTCATCGGCGGCGGCGCCAAGCCGCCCCTGCTGCAGGACCCGGGGCCCGTGGTGCTGTGGGGCACACCGATCGCCAAGCTCGTGATGAACATCTCGGGCGCGCTCATGCTCGGGTCGCTCGTGCTCGCTCTGTTCGCACTCCGCGCGGGCGAGCGGTCGTTCGACAGGGCACTGAACATCGCGTCGATCGGTGCCGCGGTGTTCACGGTCTCGGCCGGTCTCGCCGGCTTCCTCGCCTTCATGGCGGCGTTCAACCCGAAGCTCAGCATCGAGCGGGAGTTCGGTGCACAGCTCGGACGGTTCCTGCTGGAGCTGCCGCTCGGACAGTCGTGGCTCATCACCACGATCCTCGGCGCCGTGATCACGGTGCTCGCGTTCGCCTGGCGGTCCTGGACGCCCACCCTGATCACGGCCCTGCTCGCCGCGGTGTCGTTCCTGCCGCTGGCGACCCAGGGCCATGCGGGCGACCTCGACGGCCACAACATGGCGGTCAACTCGATCCTGCTGCACACCATCGGGGCCGCGGTGTGGCTGGGCGGCCTGCTGCTGCTGGTGCTGCTGCGCGGAGAGCCCGGCATCGACCGCGCCCGCCTGGTGTCGCGCTACTCCTCGCTCGCCATCGCGGCCTTCGCGGTCGTGGCGCTCTCCGGCTTCACACGGTCGATCGTCGCGGTGGGGTCCTGGGAGGCGGTGTGGTCGACGCCATACGGCACGATCGTGATCGCGAAGGCCGTGCTGCTGGTCGGCATGGGCCTGCTCGGCGCCTGGTACCGCGCCCGACTCATCCCGAAGCTCGACGGTGACCGCGCCAACCGCTGGTTCTGGCTGCTGGTGCTGGGCGAGGTCGCGCTGATGGGGCTCGCCTCGGGCGCAGCGGCGGCCCTCGCGCGCACGCCTCCGCCCACGGGCGAGACCGCCGCTTTCGCGCAGACCCCGGCGCAGATCCTCACCGGCTCCCTGCTTCCCCCCGAGCTCACGCTGGCGCGGTGGTTCACGGCGTGGGACATCGACGTGCTGTGGCTGGTGGCTGCCGGGTTCGGGCTCTTCCTCTACCTCGCGGGCGTGCGGCGGCTGCGCCTGCGCGGCGACCGCTGGCCGATCCACCGCACCGTCTTCTGGGTGCTCGGCATGCTGATGCTGGTGTGGGTGACGGGCGGGCCCATCAACGCGTATCAGGAGTACCTGTTCAGCGTGCACATGCTCGGGCACATGATGCTCTCGATGGCGATCCCGCTGCTGCTCGTCTCGGGTGCACCCATCACCCTGGCGTTGCGCGCGATCCACAAGCGCGACGACGGCACCCGCGGCGGCCGCGAGTGGATCATGTGGGCCGTGCACTCGCCGTTCGCGCGCGTGGTGACCCACCCGTTCGTCGCGGCCGCGATCTTCATCGTGTCGCTGTGGGCGTTCTACTTCACCGACCTGGTGCGCTGGTCGATGTACGAGCACCTCGGGCACGAGTGGATGGTCATCCACTTCCTGATCTCGGGCTACCTGTTCGTGATGAGCCTGATCGGTGCCGACCCCGTGCCGTACCGGCTGCCGTACCCCGGCCGGCTCATCACCCTCATCGCCGTGATGGCCATGCACGCGTTCTTCGGCATGGCGATCATGATGCAGGAGGGGCTGATGGTCGCCGACTGGTTCGGCGCGATGGGCCGCGACTGGGGCGCCGATCCCATGACCGATCAGTACGTGGGCGGCGGCATCGCCTGGTCGATCGGAGAGATCCCGACGCTGATCCTCGCCATCACGGTCGCGATCCAGTGGAGCCGCAGCGACACCAAGCTGCAGAAGCGTCGCGACCGGCACGCCGACCGCACGGGCGACGCCGAGCTGGAGGAGTACAACGCGCGCCTCGCCGAGCTCGCGGCGCGGGACCAGCGCGCGGCGGAGCGCCAGGCCCAGCGCGACCGGCGCTGATCCCCGGCGTCAGTCCTCGGCGGGCTCGTCGGGAGAGCCGACCCTGATCGACGCGGAGCCGTCGGGGAGGATCGCGATGGTGCCGTTCACGCGGAACGGCACGTCTTCCGACACCGGCTCGACCGAGCCGTCGAACAGCGACTGGATCTCGACCTCGACGTGGGCCACCGCATCGGCCGGCGGGATCTGCCACTGACCGTCCTCGGCGGGGACGACCGCGATCTGGGGCTGACTCGTGATCGACCAGGTGGGCGGTGCGGAGATGCGGTTCGTCACGCGCAGGCCGAACGGGCACGCGGTGGGCTGCAGCACCTCCTGGGTCGTGCACTGCGTGAGGAACTCCTCGACGCGCTGCTGCACCACCGACACGAACTCGGGGGTCGGCTCGGTCTGCACGTCGAGCGGCGTGACGGCGAGCGGCTTGTCGGCGAGCACCCCGTGGCCGGACGACGTCGAGATCGCGGTGTCGACCGTGACGGAGTAGACGCCGGGGGTGAAGACGAGCAGCGGCAGGGGGTCGAGCGGCTGGGCCTCGGCCCCCGCGACGGACACCTGCCGACGATCGACCTCGAACCCGTTCACGGCGAAGCGGTCGGAGCCGCGCACGGTGAGCTGGACCACCGCGAGAGGGCTCGTGGTGAACCGCCAGTCGGGGGTGACGCCGGCCCAGCCGTCCTGCTGCACCTGGAAGGTCGTGGTGCCGTGATGGCCACCGGCCGTGTAGCCGACGGTGACGGCAGTGCCCTCGCCGGAGGGCCGTTCGGACTTCACCTCGATGTCGGTGAGGGGGCCGAGCGCGGAGCGCCGCAGCATCGCCTCCGAGGCGCGGGGGTCGATGCCGGCCTTCTCGAGCGTCTCGCGGTCGATGGCGACACCGGGCACCCGGAGCGCATCGGCCGCGCGGCCGGATGCGAGCAGGTCGAGGTAGCGCACCACGAACGCCGAGGGGCCGTAGAACTGCTGGTAGAGGGTCGCGCCGCCCGCCCCGATCGCGGCGAACAGCATCACGCCGACGACGGCGAGCATGGTCAGATCCACGCCCAGGCGCGCACGCCGGGGCGTGCTCCTCCCGGCCCGCTCCATGGCGTCAGTCTAGGAGGGAGTCCTGGGGGGACGCCGAGCGTCGGCGCCCCGCGACTCCCGGCGCGACGTAGCATGGGTGGGCGCCCCCGTCCGCCCCTGCAGCCCTGAGAGAACCGTGTCCCTTCCCGCCCTGTCCGAGGAGCAGCAGGAGCTGTTCCGCCTCATCGAGGACACCGGGGAGCACGTGTTCATCACCGGCCGCGCCGGCACCGGCAAGTCGACGCTCCTGCAGCACTTCGCCTGGAACACGAAGAAGCAGATCGCGATCTGCGCGCCCACCGGTGTCGCCGCGCTGAACGTCGAGGGGCAGACGATCCACTCGCTGTTCCGGCTCCCGATCGGGCTGATCGGCGACGCGGACATCGACCAGAACGATGCCACCCGGCGCATCCTGAATGCGATCGAGACCCTCGTGATCGATGAGATCTCGATGGTCAACGCCGACCTCATGGACGCGATCGACCGCTCGCTGCGGCAGGCCCGCGGACGCAGGGGCGAACCGTTCGGCGGTGTGCAGGTGGTGATGTTCGGCGACCCGTACCAGCTCGCGCCGGTCCCGCCGCGCGGCGACGAGGCCCGCTACGTGAAGGACCACTACCGCTCCTTCTGGTTCTTCGACGCGAAGGTGTGGGCGGGCGGCTCCGGGCTCTCCGACCAGGAGGGCCTGTTCCAGGTCGACACCAGGGCCGAGCTGCACGTGCGGGAGCTGGTGCAGATCCACCGGCAGTCCGACGACGGGTTCAAGGCGATGCTCAACGCCGTGCGCTACGGCCGGGTGACCGCGGAGATCGCCGGGGTGCTGAACGCGCAGGGTGCCCGCACGCCGCCCGACCCCGAGCCGGGCGAGGTGCCGATGATCACCCTCGCGACGCGCAACGACATCGTGAACGGCATCAACGGCCGTCACCTCGCCGCCCTCCCCGGCAAGGAGCAGACCGCGCGCGCCGAGATCAACGGCGACTTCGGACGCGGCGAGGCCGCCCTGCCTGCCGAGTCGGAGCTCAAGCTCAAGGTCGGCGCGCAGGTGATGTTCCTCCGCAACGACACCGCCATGTCGGGCGAGCCGCCGCGCTGGGTCAACGGCACCATCGGCACCGTCACCCGCATTCTCGGCGGGGCCGTGCGGGTGGAGATCGACGGCGAGGAGGTGGAGGTCGAGCCGGCCGTGTGGGAACGGTTCCGCTACGCCTACGACCCGAACACGAAGAAGCTGTCGCGCGACGTGGTGGCGGAGTTCACGCAGTTCCCGCTGCGGCTCGCGTGGGCCGTGACCATCCACAAGTCGCAGGGCAAGACCTATGACCGCGCGATCATCGACCTCGGCTCCGGGGCGTTCGCGCCGGGACAGACCTATGTGGCGCTGAGCCGTCTGACCTCGCTCGACGGGCTGTACCTGTCGCGACCGTTGCGGCCGAGCGACATCCGGGTCGACGAGGACGTACGGCGCTTCATGCGCGACGCGTGGCTGGCGGCGTCGACGCCGGAGCTTCCCACGGGCTGAACCGCGGTGGACGCCCTTCGTCTCGCGGGCGCTCGCTCAGGGCCCGGTGAGGGCGCTCAGGCGGCGGCGCGGGCGCGGTCGAGGTCTTCGAACAGCTCCGTGTTGAACCGGTAGGCGAGCAGCACCTCGTCGATCACGCGCTCGCGCTCCGCCTCGTCCCACGGGGCGGCGTCGAGCTGTTCGCGGTACACGTCCTTGAAGGCGGACGGGTCGGCGATGTCGTCGAACAGGTAGAAGCCGACGCCGTTGGTCTCGAAGCCGAAGCGGCGGGACATGACGCGGCCGATGAAGATGCCGCCGGAGAGGTCGCCGAGGTAGCGCGTGTAGTGGTGGGCGACGAAGCCCCCGGCCCAGGTCGCGCCCACCTGGCGGATGCGCTCCACGTAGCGCTGCGTGGTGGGCAGCGGCGTGATCCGGTCGCGCCAGTCCGCGCCGAGCAGGAACTCGAGGTCGGCCTCGAGCGCGGGGAGGCGGGTGAGCTTGTCGCTGAGGAACACGGAGGCGACGGGGTCGGTGCGCATGCGGTCGCCCGCGCTCTCGAGGGCCTCGTAGATGAAGTAGTGCTGCGCGACGAGCGCGATGTAGTCCTCGCGGGAACCCTCGCCCTTGAGCAGGTCGGACATGAAGCCGGCCGTCTCGCTGCGCGAGTGCGACCCGGAGGAGCGCTCGCGGAGGGCGGCGGAGAAGGAGAGGATCTCGGGCATGGCCCCAGTGTAAGGGCAGCCTAACCTTGGACGGAAGTCCGAGTCGGTGCGGAGTCAGTCGTGCGGCCGCGGCTCGACGCCCAGGCGCGCGCACGCCGCGTCGTACAGCGCCACGACCTCGCGCCGCACCTCGGGGCGCTCCGTGATCGGGCCGCCGGGCCACGGCACGCGCAGCGTCGAGGTGGAGCCGCCGCGGGTGACCTCCCACACGCCGGCCTCGCCGTCGAAGCCGGTCATGACGGACGCCGTCGGCTCCTGGTCGGCGGGCTCGGCGAAGGCGCGGGCGATCAGCAGGTTGTCGTCGGTGTGGTCGCCGTTCATGTGGCGGAGCACGGCGGCGATCACGTCGGGAGCGAAGTCGTGGGGCACCCTCACACCCTACGGGCCGCGATCGGCGCGGTCCCGCGAGGCGGACTTCCAGCATCCTCGCTCTAGACTCGGGAGATACGTCCTCGGGGGTTCCTTCACATGCAGCTTCTCTCGTCGCGCCGGTGGCGCGCCGCAGCGGCCACGGCCGTCGTGCTCGGGCTCGTCCTCACCGGTTGTTCGTCCGAGGACTCCTTCAGCTACACGCCGCCCGACCAGGTCGACGCCTCCCTGCCCGACGACACCGTCGCGGCGATGCAGACCGCGGTCGACAACGCGCTCACCGCGTCGGGTGCGTCCGGAGCCATCGTCGGCGTCTGGGTGCCGTGGAGCGGCAGCTGGGTCGCAGCGGCCGGCACGCAGGACAAGGAGGGCGGAGCCGAGCTGACGACGGACATGTCGTTCCGCATCGCCGACGTCACGCGCCTCATGACGTGCGACGTGCTGTACGCGCTCGCCGACGAGGGCACCGTGGAGCTCGACGCGAAGGTGCCCACCTACGTCTCCGGCGTCGCGGACATGACCGACGTGACCCTGCTCGACCTCTGCAACGGCACGAGCGGCGCCGGGTCGTCCGAGGAGACCGCCAAGGCCGCCTGGATCAACACCCCCGAGCGCGTGTGGGCTCCGCTCGAGCTCGCCGGCTACGGCCTCGGCCGCGCCAGGGTGGCCCCGCACACGACCTTCCGCGACTCCGACGCGGGCTACCTGCTGCTCGGCCTCGCGCTCGAGCGCGCCACCGGCATGACCGCGCGCGAGCTCATCGCGGAGTACGTCACCGAGCCCCTCGGCCTCACGCAGACCGAGCTGCCCACGCCGCAGGCCGCCCCGCCGGTGCCCGAGCCCGCCATGAACGGCCACTACATGTCGGCTGTCGAGGGCGGCTTCAACTGCGCGGCCCCGGTCGACATCACCACCCTCTCGTCGAGCTCCGGCTTCACCGACTCCGGCGTCGTGTCGACCATCACCGACCTCGGCCGCTACGCCCAGGCGGAGGCCGCGCAGGCGCTGCGCACGAAGGAAGAGCCCGCGCGCTTCGGCTCGCCGCTGCCCGTGTCCGACACGGCCGCGTCGTGGTTCCAGGCCACCGGCGGTGCCTACCTCGTCGGCTCGATGGTCGGCCAGCACGGCTGGACCCCCGGCTATGCGACCGCCGCCTACTCCGACCCGGCCACCGGGTTCACGGTCGCCGTGGTGCTGAACGACTCCACCGCCGGGGCGCTGTTCGCCCAGCAGCTGTCGTGGGAGCTCGCGGCCATCGCGTCGAAGGCCCCCGCCGCGTCCGGGCAGACCGCCCCCGACTTCGGGCTGCCGTTCACCGCGGAGCAGTACCACCAGGCCACCACGGACGCCGCGCTCCCGTGCGTCGCCCCCGCGGAGGAGTGAGCACCGGCTGATCGGAAGGGGTCGTCGTGGCGATCGTCGACAACGCGATCTACGTGGACGGCGTCCGCACGGAGAACCCGCGGACCCTCAGCGAGACGTTCGAGCGCATGCGCGAGCGACGCGGCATGAGCTGGATCGGGCTGTACCGGCCGAGTCCGGAGGAGATCCGCGCCGTGGCCGACGAGTTCGCCCTCCACGAGCTCGTGGTGGAGGACGCGCTGTCCGGCCACCAGCGCTCCAAGCTCGAGCGCTACGGTGACGTGCTGTTCATGGTGCTGCGACCCGCCCGCTACCTCGACGACCTGGAGGAGGTCGAGTTCGGCGAGGTGCACGTGCTCGTCGGGCCGGACTTCGTGGTGACCATCCGCCACGCGGAGGCCCCGGATCTGGCGCGGGTGCGCCGCCGCCTCGAGGCCAACCCCGCGCTGCTCTCCCACGGGCCGGAGGCCGTGCTGTACGCGATCCTCGACGAGGTGGTCGACGAGTACGCCCCCGTGCTCGCCGGCCTCGAGAACGACATCGACGAGATCGAGAGCCAGCTCTTCGAGGAGGATGTGGACGCCACGCAGCGCATCTACGACCTGGGCCGCGAGGTGATCGACTTCCAGCGTGCCACCCAGCCGCTCGTCGGCATGCTCGAGGCGCTCCTGCGCGGTTCCGACAAGTACCGGGTGAGCGAGGAACTGCAGCGGTACCTGCGCGACGTGCTCGACCACACCCTGCGCGTGAGCGACAGGGCGACCACGTTCCGCACCGTGCTCGACAACGCGCTCACGGTCGAGTCGACCATCGTCGCGCGCCGCCAGAACGAGGAGATGCGGCGCATGACCGAGCTCAGCATCCGGCAGAACGAAGAGGTGAAGAAGATCTCCGGCTGGGCGGCGATCCTGTTCGCCCCGACCCTGGTCGGCACGATCTACGGCATGAACTTCGACCACATGCCCGAGCTGCACTGGCTGCTCGGCTATCCGATGGCGCTCGCGCTCATGGTCGCGATGGGCCTCGGACTCTACGCGGCGTTCAAGAACAAGGGATGGCTCTGACGCCGTGGGATGATCGCAGGATGGAACTCGTGGCGGGAATCGACTCCTCGACCCAGTCCTGCAAGGTCGTCATCGCCGACGCCCTCTCCGGTCGGGTGATCCGCGAGGGGCGTGCACCGCACCCGCCGGGCACCGAGGTCGACCCGGAGGAGTGGTGGCGCGCGCTGCAGGCCGCGATCGCCGCGGCGGGCGGGTTCGACGACGTGCGGGCCTGGGCGATCAGCGGACAGCAGCACGGCATGGTCGCGCTCGACGGCCGGGGACGGGTCGTGCGACCGGCCCTGCTGTGGAACGATCTGCGCTCGGCAGACGCGGCGGCCGCCCTGATCGCGGAGCATGGCGCCGCCGCCCTCGCCGAGCGCACGGGCCTGGTGCCCGTGCCGTCGTTCACGCTCACCAAGGTGCGGTGGCTGCGCGAGCACGAGCCGGAGCACGCCGCGCAGGTGCGAGCGGTCGCCCTGCCCCACGACTGGCTCACCTGGCGGTTGCGCGGCTTCGGACCGGACGCGCCGCGCGGAGCCGACCTCGACGAGCTGATCACCGACCGTTCCGAGGCCTCGGGCACCGGGTACTGGACGGACGCGGGTTACGACCGCGAACTGTTCGGCGCCGCGCTCGGCCGCGACGCGATCCTGCCCCGTGTGCTCGCGCACGATGCGGCCGTGACCGATGCGGACGGGCGCCGCGTCGGCCCGGGGTCGGGCGACAACGCCGGTGCGGCGCTGGGGCTCGGCGCGGCCGTGGGCGACGTGGTGGTGTCGATCGGCACGAGCGGCACGGTGTTCGCCACGAGTGCCCACCGCACGATCGACCCGTCGGGCATGGTCGCGGGCTTCGCCGACGCGGCCGGGGGCCACCTGCCTCTCGTCGCGACCGTGAACGCGGCGCGCGTGCTCGACACACTGGCCACGCTGCTCGCGGTGGACCACGAGGAGCTCGGGCGGCTCGCGCTCGCCGCCGACCCGGGTGCCGGGGGACTGGTGCTGGAGCCGTACTTCGAGGGGGAGCGCACGCCGAACCTGCCCGACGCCACGGGCACCCTGTTCGGCATGACCCTCGCGGCCACCACGCGCGAGAACCTGGCGCGTTCCGCGTTCGAGGGCGTGCTGGGCGGTCTGCGCTACGGCCTCGACGCGATCCGCGCGCTCGGGGTGCCGACGGCGCGGGGCATCCTGATCGGCGGCGGCGCCCGGTCGGCGGCGGTCAGGGAGATCGCGCCGCTCATCCTCGACATCCCGATGACGGCACCGCCCGCGGGTGAGTTCGTCGCCTGGGGCATGGCGCGTCAGGCCGCCCGCACGCTCGGGCACGAGCTGCCGCCCGCGGCCTGATCCGCGCGGCTCAGGCCCC